>JBAZCF010000002.1:0-300000 GCA_041671045.1 Parachlamydiales bacterium | reverse complement strand
TATAATCCCCGTTCGCTTGAATGGAGAAATACAAGCTCCGATAATCGTGCCGTAGCCCTTATTAAAGAAGGGTTGCAACGTTTAACTAAAAAAAATACACAGTTGAATAATATGGAGTTGAACTCTTTTGCTTTCATCTGCTCCCAAGCCCCTACGAATACAGTACAGCGTATTGCCCCCTATTTCGACAAACGCCTTTGGGCCTCGGAAAACTTCATTCCTCTCAATAAGCTCATCATAGGTAAAACAGTTCCTTTCAGATTCAGACACTGTAATGTATTCGAAGTACTTCTGCATATTCAAATCAATGAAGAAGGACTCCAAGTGGCTTCAGCAGGCTGCCTTAGCCAAAAAGATGCAAATCGCTGGCGTAAAATCCTTACTCAACCCCCTAAAGAAAATGATCAGTACAAAGTCATTTTGTACGACGTTTTCTCACGCTCTAAAGCTGCGGGTGACGATGTCGATATGGATGCATTAAGGAGTAACGCCGATTTCAATATATTGGAAGCGCAGATCCGGTTTTTCAACGGCAACCTGAACTATCCTCAAGAGCTGCAAAAACCCCTGGAAGACTGGATAACGAAGCATCCGGCACTTGAGCTTGCCATCGCTATAAAACATATAGCCCTTCGTATTCCGCGTCATCCTTACACAGGATCCGATATGGAACAGTTGTTCGCCAAAATCCTTAACATTCCTATCGCAGAGCTCATCTAGAGTTTTTTCGTTCAACATGGCGTTGTGGATGTGAGGGTTTGTGTAGGTTTAATGGAACGCAAAGAACGCAGAGAACGCAGAGAAGCTGCCGCCCAGCATGACGTAGGTGAATGTGACGGCCTGTGTAACGTTTAATGAAACGCAAAGACGCAGAGAACGCAGAGAAGCTGCCGCCCAGCATGACGTAAGTGAATGTGACGGCCTGTCTCCTGTCGATCTCACATCGGTGCGGTCCCCCGCGGGACCGCACCGCCAGCCATTGACATGCTCGCTTACGCGATCATGCCAAGCATAGTAATACACTCCATTCGACTCACAAGTTTCCAGTATACACTGCAGCAACAGATTAATAATCTAAAAGAGGATTCCTAAAAGCAGTCCTTGACGGACCTTCTGTAAATATTTATATTTTAGCCTCAAAATATTTGAGAATAAGTAATATGGAAAACGAATTGTCTAGAAAAATTATTGCAGCTGCAATAGAAGTCCATAATTGCTTAGGAGGTCCTGGCCTATTGGAAAGCGTTTATGAAGCTGCCTTATATCACGAACTAAAACTCATGAAGTTTTCAGTACAACAACAAATTCCTATTCAAGTGATCTATAAAGGCCAGTCCGTAAAAGATCCATTTTATTTAGATTTGTTAGTTGAAAATAAAATCATCGTTGAAGTCAAAGCTACTGAAAGCAATAACCCACTTTTCCAAAGCCAGCTTTTGACTTATTTAAGACTATCTAATAAGAAATTGGGATTAATCATCAATTTTGGAAAAAAACAGATAAAAGAAGGTATAAGTCGGGTAGTCAATGGTTTAGATAGATAGCTTGTTGCTGCAGTGTATACTGGAAACTTGTGAGTCGAATGGAGTGTATTATTATGCTTGGCATGATCGCGTAAGCGAGCATGTCAACGGCTGGCGGTGCGGTCCCGCGGGGGACCGCACCGATGTGAAATCGACAGGAGACAGACCGTCACATTCACCCACGTTATGTTGGGCGGTAGCTTCTCTGCGTTCTTTGCGTCTTTGCGTTTCATTAAAACGCTACACAAACCGTCACATTCACCCACGCCATGCTGGGCGGCAGCTTCTCTGCGTTCTTTGCGTCTCTGCGTTCCATTAAACGCTACACAAACCGTCGCATACACAACGTTACGTTATGCTAAGCTAAGCTAAGCTTCTGATTAAAATGGACTTAACGAATAGACAGCTTAGCTGCTTTGTTCTCTTCTGTCAGAACACGTCCGGCTAGTGCGAATAACGAATACATTATCCCACTCGTCAGCGAGATCAAGAAGGGGTTAGTGAATCCCGACACCAACCACAAGGCATACATCGCAGCAAAAGCGATTTTAGGCAGGTAATAGGGCGGAAACCAGTAATACCAACCTAAAGCAAGAAATGATCCTAGTACTAATGCAACTCCTACAAAGCCTAGCTGCATATTAAAAGCTACCCATTGCACCTCATAAGAGTGCAGCAAATGGTTATCCCGCACACAATCCGGCGCAAATCCTCCTAAACCTTTACCAAAGAAGGGATGGCAGGCAATTTCTTTGCTCATCGCATCCACTTGATCGACACGGGTTTGGTCGGACTGATAGTTGTCCACACTGAAGAGGCGTTTTTCGACAACCTTATATACATTAGAGGGTCCAGCGACTAGTACGCCCAGGCATAGGAACATTGCGGCGGCTACACCAGCTAATAGCTGTTTTAAAGGGCGTGTCGTCACCCAATAAAGGAAAAGGGATATCCACGACACCGCAATGAGATATCTAGAGAAACTTAACAGTACAGAAACAAGAGCGATAACGACATAGGCATACCTGAAGCCGCGAGGAAAGCGTATTCCGAGCCTATCGCTATTTAACACGAATAAGAGCAAAAAGGGTGTCACAATATCAACGGATGTCTGTAAACGTATCATTCCGGCATGGATGTCCATACTCATGAAACGAATCTTGATCTTAGACATGAAAGTCAGAATATTGACAATCTTAGCAACATGTAAAGTGGCTCCCAGGACCTTGAGGGAGCTATAAAAAAAGTTGGTGTAGATGGCGCACTTGAAAACGGTTTCCGGACGAAGCACACCGGCCTCTACATAGTACAAGACCATTGAGACGACCGACAATGTAATGATGAATAGCTTGAACTGATCAAAAAAGCTGGCAAAAGGAGTTTCTTTATAGATAGCGCCAATCCCCATCCAAATGAGGAGCAAGGATACGATAGCCAAGCAAGTAGCTAGAAGCCTTAGCTCCCTGCCGCTGAACTTGCGCTGCATAATAACGAAAATCACCCATGAGCCGCCCGCCGCTAAGAAGGAAAGGCTTTTTGGACTCATTACACCGTGATTTCCATCGGAAGGCAGCAACAGTCCGAACGCTATCATTGCTAGTAAGGGAAATACTAAAAGCCCCTTTAGCAGCATCTAAATCTCCACAAACATTAACGCTTCAGGAAGATAGTTGATGATGTCTGATGCAGTCATACAATAGGAGGTATGGTCCATTGCGGCATGCTCTCCGGCGTTTCCATGGACGAAGACTCCCATCATTGCTGCTTGGGCAGGCGGCATCCCTTGGGCAAGGAAGGCGGCGATAAGTCCAGTCAGGACATCTCCGCTACCTGCGGTTGCCATTCCGGGATTGCCCATAGGGCTGACGGCAATGGGTTTTCCAGGATGGAAAATAAAGGTAGGCCCTCCCTTTAACACGAGGGTAGCTTTATGATCTTCAGCATATTTCTGGCAGATATCTAAAAGGTTGTTATCGACTTCTTCGATAGACTTGATGCCTGCCATGCGTGCAAATTCGCCGTGATGGGGCGTCAATATGGTATTGCCGGGCAGCTGGACTTTATGTGCGGCAAGGAAATTCAAAGCATCGGCGTCAATGACGCAGGGCACTTCAATGCGGGGGATGATTTCACCTAGCAGGTGGTCTATGTGTTTTGTTTTCCCTAGTCCCGGACCGATGAACACTGCAGTGGCTTTGTTCATGTGCGCCAGTATTCCGGCAGTATCTTTTGGCTCGTAGGATGTTTTGATGAGTTCAAAAGGGGCAGAAGTCAGCTCACCGCGCATTTCGGCAGGGTACATCAAACGCACAATACCTGCTCCCCCATGCAAAGCGGCTGTGGAGGAAAGTAAAGCTGCGCCGGGCATTTCAAGGGATCCTGCCAGCCCGACAACATATCCGGCTTGGTATTTATGGCGGCTGCGTCGCAATTTTGGAAGTAGTGGTTTTAGAAAGTCGGAGGTAAGCAGCGTCATCTTGGTGGCATGCTTGTCAATGTATTGATCAGGCAATCCAAAATCCACATAGCGGAGCTTGCCTACGCAATCCCAACCTTCGCGCAGAAAAAAACCTACCTTGGGAAGTCCTAAGAAAGCTGTTTCGGCTGCTACGACGACTTCGCCTTCAATAGCCCCTGTTTCCCCATTTAGTCCTGAAGGGATGTCGATGGCTATGATGGGCTTGCCTGATTTATTGGCAAAATCGATGATGCTAGCGAAAGGCTCTTGGACAGTACCGCGGAAGCCTGTACCGAAGAGTCCGTCGACAATAATACCCACTTCACGGAATATCTCAAGGGGAGTAGAACCATCCCATATCTGACCGCCGGCTTCGAGGAACTTATTATAATTTTCACGGCATAGGCGGACAGTTTGATCAATAGGTACCATTTGCAATGCTGTCACATCATATTCCATCTCTAGCAATCGTTGCCCTGCAACATATGCGTCACCTGCATTATTGCCTTTTCCGCACATGAGGAGAACGTGTGGATCTAAGCCGTGGTTTTCAATATAATCGCTTATAATAAAGGCTATCCCTTCACCGGCTTCTTCCATGAATTCATCTTCCTGCATTCCATCTTTGTAAGCCTTTGCTTCCAGCGCGGCCATTTCTTTCGACGTGACAATCTTCATAGATGTTCCTGTTTTACACTGCGCTGCATCAATAAATCTACGGCATATTGGGGCGGCATGGATAAGTAAACTATTTTATATACCATTTCTGTAATTGGCATGGCTACTTGAAGTTGCTTACTTAGCTGCAATGCTGAAACACAGGTGTATGTTCCCTCGACAACCATTCCGATTTCTTTTAATGCCGCTTCGGGCGTTAGCCCTTGGGCAAGCAGGTAACCATAGCGGAAGTTACGGCTGATGGGGGCTGTACAAGTTAAGCAGATATCCCCCATTCCGGAAAGGCCGTTCAAAGTCTCGCCTTTGCAGCCGCGGGCAATAGCCAATTTACGTATCTCATGCAGACCGCGCGTCATCAAGGCAGCGGCGCAGCTGTATCCTAGGGACAGGCCTTCTGCCACTCCGCAAGCTATAGCAATAATATTTTTTAAGGCGCCGCCGTAGGCGACTCCTTGGACGTCGCTGTTGGGATAAACGCGGAAGGTTGAAGTGGTGAATGCTTCGCACACTTGCATCATTGCATCGAAGTCGTAGGCGGCGCCTACGACGGAGACAGGAAGACCACGGATTACCTCTTGGGCGAAGCTTGGTCCGCTGAGGATACCCACTTTATTGCGTGCTTCTTCACCTAGGATTTCGATCACGACATCGGGCAGGATAAGGCCGCTATCTTGTTCGATCCCTTTAGATGTCATAATGATGGGACAGTGGGGGGGCTTCAGTTCTTTAACTTGGCGGAAAACGGGTCGGACGCCGGCGGAGGTGACGGCTTCGATGATAATTTCAGCTTTGGAAAGGGCCTCTTGCATATCGGTGGTGGCAGAGAGGGTAGGAGGCGCCATAAACCCTTGAAGATTAGGATGTTCACGCTTAGAGTTTATATGTTCTGCAAGCTGCGGCTTGGTCGTCCATGAAGTCACATTATAACCTTTGGAGGCTAGAAGGTGAGCCAGGGCGAAACCCCATGTTCCTAATCCGAGAAAAGCAATACGCATATTAATCCTTATCCAATCAACTACGATGCGTAAGAATAACATAAAAGTGATAAAAAAAGACTATGAATTTGTCCGCTATTCTCCTGACAATTTTGTTATCCTAAGTTACATTGTTTATTAGATATTCGCGCGCTTCTTTTGCATTGTTGAAGCGTTGATTTCTATCTAGGTGGTTTAGTTTCCAAATAAACCAGTCCCAACTTTGCGTATTGGAAGGACGAACATAGCAATTGGCGCATCTTACTCTTTCTGCTAAGATGTCGGGATTGTAGCCAATGACCGCATCCTTTTCCACAATCCACCAAGGCTCATATGAAGGAGCACAAAGGCATTTTCCAAGAGCATAGAGGTCGGCGCGTTCATCCGCTACATGTCCCATACTAATTTCCGGTGCAAGATATCCGGGAGTGCCCCTATTGACCAGCATTCCTTTCTCTTTAGAGAGATCAAAGTCGCTTAGTCTTGCTATGTAACGTCTAAAAATATGAGAGAATTCTATGATAATATTTTCCGGTTTTGTGTCTCGATGAAGAATTCCCAGAGAATGCAGGTATTCAAAAGCGCTGAGAATATCTAGAGCAAAATTCTTCTTGATCCGAAGAGTATAGGGAGATCCATCAGGCATCATATCCATTTCTATGATTTCAAAAAGCGAACTATCCTTATAGTATGTCTGGGTAAACTTAATCTTCTCCACTTCAGGATTTCCGGTTTTTTCTCTCACATCAATAGATTTAGATAGGACAAAATGTCTTTCTGCCTCGGGATGGATCTCTTCGTAAATGTAGTCATTTAATCGTCCTTGAACAACAACTTCCGTTTCAATTCTCCCTTTATCTTTATCCTCCCCCGTCTGAGCATATAACCCGGCTGTAATCCTTAAGGTCTCATAGTTCAAACATTTGAATACCTTTTTTAAGGAACCCTCTATGATATAAGCCATTTTGACGTCTATTCGCCCTATTTCCTCCTTGCATAGTCGGTCCTCGGAAAACACATCTACTTTCACTACAAAGTCTTCATGGCACGTTCCCTTTACTTGAACTTTTTTGCGCAGCCACACCTCTTTACCGCTTGCTTCTGCTAACCATTGCACTTTATTTTTTTCTATTTCGGCAACTAAATCAAAGAGTTGTTTAAGGTTAAAAGGGATGTTTCTGAGGGGTTCATTTTTAGGTCTGGGCAGAAGAGGAAAATTTCTTTCGTTATTGTACATGAAAAAGAATTGAGTTATGCCCTGTTTTTCCTGGATAAGTCGGATCACTTTATCGATTTCACCTTTCTCTAATAACCCTTGGATCTCGGGATTATCAGAGCGGAGTTTTGTAGGATTGACATGGACTGTCTTGGAGAAAAAAAGGGGATCGTAAACTTTTATAAGTGTATACATGCCATTTAGAGGACTGCGGCTTAAGCAATTTTGGGCAGTCGAGGTAATTATCTTCAGCGTAAGTAATATTTTGTTATGATGATCTTCTATGACTAAACGGCGATAGGGTGAATTTTCAATGGTGTGATATGAACCAAATACACACGGTAAGACCGAAGCCGTTGCCATGAGAACACCTCGCTAGAATGTCATTTTTTTTGATATATGCTCCTTTTAAATGACATTTACAAGTACTGATATCCAGATCTTAGGACTCGCATTTAAATAAATTATTACATATCTAGCTATTCTTTCCATCTTCTCTTACGCGTTTAGCCGAAGGCTCTCCCCCCTTATTCTCTTTTTCACGTAAGTTAATATCAGGAGTATAGAGTTCTTGTTTGATAGGAAATTTATCAGCATCCATGAGTAGATTTACATTTTTTTGGCGAGTCAAGGCCATGTGTTCCACTAAATCTACATTTTTCACTAATAACATCTCAGCTCCCAGATCTAAGTCATCTAATACTGGATCGGGAAGTTTCTCCAAATAAGCCAAAGCTTCTGCAGCGGACTGAAAACGCTGGTTTACATCAGGGTGTGTAAGCTTCCAGCTAAACCACTGATAAGTATTTTTATCCTCTGGCTCGAAGAAGGGTGATTGACCGGTATTTAAATAATCTTCAATAATCATGTTATTGGGTATGTATGTCTTACCATTATCATACCACCAAGGATCCGGCTGGAAGCATAATGCTTTTCCTAAGCTATACAAATCAGCGCGATGATCAAAGTCCTTATTTAATATTATTTCCGGTGCTGCATAAGGGGGGGTACCTGCAACCAAACCGTTGTTTTTTTTCGTAGAAAGATCAAAATCAGATAATTTTGCCACATAGCGGCCTAGTTTTTTCGAATATTTAATCATCACATTTTCTGATTTGACATCTCTATGAACTATTTTCAACTTATGCATATGTTTTAGGGCTTTCAAGAGATCAATATAGAATAGTTTTTTCATTCTTGAATCTAAGGGCGTTCCATTAGGTAATTTCTCATCCAGCAGAACTTCCAGTAGCGATCCTTCTCTATAAAGAGACTGGGTAAACTTGACTTTAACATAAGCTTTAGGAGGCGTGGAAGGGTGTCTAAAATCTATGGCTTTAGACAAAGCAAATTGCTTCTTTTCAGAAGGATTGATAGTAGGATCTATACTCGCAAGGATCGCTTGTTGTGTATCTATCTCGGTACTTGTTCTATCGTTCTCGTGGAACATTTTTGCGTAGAGGCCTGCGGTGACAGTGTTTCTCTCATAATTAAAAGACTCATTCACAGACTTCAAGCTTCCTTTTCCGATAAGTTTCATTTTGATATCTATCTGCCCGAGATCCCCCACCCTTTGCCGTGTATTAGGATAAACTTCTACAGTGACTTTGATAGTCCCCAATTTTTCATCTGTAATGAGGATTGTTTTCTTAATCCATCGACCTAGGTTATTGGCTTCTTGAATCCACACTTCTTTATTTTTTTCTATTTCTGAAACGACCTCAAAAATTTGAGTCCTATTTAAACGGCGGTTTATAGTGTTCTTGGAACCTTTTGCACCTACCGAGACAGGTATAGCCATTTTCATGGCGTTAAGATGTTCGTATCTATCTAAACCTTGGTATTTGTTGACATGATCAAAAAAAGCATCTTCGCCTGCCTTGCTACGTAAGGAAGCTTGAGCCCATTCCTTAAAAACTTCTGCATGGATATTTAAGGTGTTTTTTTTAACAAAGACGCGCTGCTTTTTTTTGTCTTCATTGATGAATAAAACCTCGCGGTAATTTCCTTTATCCGTAAGCGCTTGATATGCTATGAAGGGAATAATTTCTGCTGAAGCTAAGACGTTATTATGATAATCCTTCATGAGGATAAGGTTTTTTTTCTCTTGACCCATGATTTCTAGCGAACCAAAAATAAGTGGTATATTGGCGGTAGAATCTGTATGGATTGACATTATCTTCTCCAACTATTTAATAACTTATTAAAAAAATCATCTGTATATCTCTCAAAATGCATCTAAGACTTATGTTAGAAATTCATACTATTTCTGCGCGGTTCAGGTTCCTTTAGCGGTTTATTTGAGATGTTCGATTCCGATTGAGTGGTTTTATTTTGCTCATCTACGGCATCATCAACAAATTCATCTTGAGATTCATAGGTTGTATATTCAGGTTCGGGAGGGATGTCGCCTTGCTCCCAGAACTCCATATTCCCCTCCAGCTGTGATTCAGCTGAAATATCGATCCCGGCAGCCATAGGATCAGGAAGTTTTTCATAGTAGGATAAAGCTTCTGCAGCAGATTGAAAGCGCATATTTGGATCAGGATGCGTCATTTTCCATGCAAACCAGGGGTAACTATTATGGTCCGCGGGCTCCTTATAGGGTGTTGTATTCTCACTTCTAATTCTTATTAGCTTATCAAAATCGATGGACCATTCCCCGGTATCGGCATTTTTTTGCCACCAAGGATCCGCTTGTTGGCTCATGACCTTGCCTAAGCTATAGAGATCGGCACGTCCATCAAATCCTTCCACTAAAATAATCTCAGGTGCAGCGTAGGCTGGTGTTCCTGACGCATTTTCATCATAATTTTTCTTCGTTGAAAGATCAAAATCGGCCAGTTTAGCGACATAACGCCCTAGTTTTTTTGAATACTCGACTTGAATGTTCTCATCTTTTACGTCTCTATGGACCCTGCCGATTTTTTCCATGTGGCTTAAAGAGATTAGAACATCTATGTAGAATTGTTTTATTATCCCTGAATCCAACGGCTGCCCATTAGGCAGGTACCCGTTAGATAGAACCTGGGATAACGACCCCGCTTTAAACACAGGCTGGGTGAACTTTACTTTGCCGTAAATTTTGTTGGGTTTGATCACGTGAGTGACATCTACTGCTTTAGAAATGGCAAATGTGGTTTTTGTATGGGGTTTATTATCGGGGGCTTGGAAACTTGCGATCAGCTCTGTTTGTGCTTGGATTTCCTCTTCTGTCCGGGTGCTATCCGTGTCGATTTTGGCATATAAGCCCGCATGCAGTTTATTTTTTTCATAGTTAAACGATTCGTGAACATTTTTTAGACTGCCTTTACCTAAGTGCTTCATTTTGATATCAATCTGTCCTAAATCTCCCAAACGTTGTCGAGTTTTGGGAAAGATCTCTACCGTGATTTTAACTTCACCCCACACCGGGTCGGAGACATTAAAGGTCTTTTTAACCCAGTGGCCTTTCGCGTTAGCTTCTTGGATCCATGTGTCTTTATTCTTTTCTATTGTGGACACCACCTCAAAGATCTGGTCTTTACCTAATCTATAGTTGGTAAATGACTTTTCGCCTTTTGGTCCTGCAGAAATAGCTATTTGCATGCCTAATTTATTTAGCTGCTCAAATTTATCTATCCCTTGATGCTGCATGACGCTTCTAAAGAAAGCATCCTGCGAGTCTTTCTTATTTAGGATTCCTTTAGAAATAATACTTTTGAATGTATCTTGAAAGGCTTTAATCGTACCTATTTTTATATAGGCTTTTGAAAATTTCTTGTTATCATCGACAATAAGAATTTCCCGATAATATTCTTTATGGGACTTGGTAATATAATTCGCCCTGGAAATAATCTCTCCAGAGGCAATCAAGTTGTTATGATGATCCTTCATAACAACAACCATTTTCTGTTTTGGACCCTTAGCTTGTATAGATCCATAGACAAGCGGAGTCGCAGAGGAAGCTGAGGGTGTTATTCCTGTCATAGCGTTCTCCTACTAGGATGAACTTAGATCTTCAAAATATTCACGTGCTTCTTGCGCAGTATGGAAACGGTATTGCTGCTGAGGGTGGGCCATTTTCCGTAAACCCCAAGCTTTAGTATGGGTAGGTGTTTTAATATTATCATTCTCGTTATATCCAAAAGCACATCCTAATGCGTAGATATCACTGCTGGTATCGCTAGGGCCTGCAATATTGATATCCGGAATTTTTATGGTGTAACGTCCTAGATGTTTTGAGAATTTTACTTTAATGTTCCCACTGCGGAGATTGCCGTGAACAATGCCTAGCACGTGTAAAGGCTGCAAAGCTTTTAAACAATCTATCAACAGTTGCGTATGCATTTTTTCGGTCAGAACATCTCCATTTGGAAGGACCTTCTGATCACAGACCTGGTAGAGCGATCCACTAGGGTATAATTTCTGTCTAAAGGAAACTTGTATATTTTCAAGTTCGAGCTGATTCAAAGCACTTTTATCGGAAACGCCAGCTTCCTTTTGTACTTTCTTATTTTGGTTGTGTGATTTTTTTAAGCTATTCAGAGACATTTATCGCCTCATATTTAAATCACCAAGAAAATCAAAATGTTAAAGACTGAAAAAATGTCTTTGCCTCTGCAGCTGATTGAAAACGTTGATTAGGGTCGAAATGGGTCATTTTCCAAACTCCCCATTCAAAGCTATTTTTATCTGCGGGTTCCTCTGCAGGGATTTGTTCAGTACCATTTTTAATACTTAAAAGCATTCCTATATCGGGTATACCTGTATCCATATCCCACCAAGGGTCGATGTCACCATCTGCAAAGGAAGTGCCTAAGGAGTATAGATCGCTTTGCTCGGTGTAGTGGACATCCTGTTTATAAGACCATTGAATCAAGTTCTCAGGGGCAATGTAAAAAGGCGTTCCCTTGATTTTATTGGCTGCCTCACCTTTATTTTGGGAAAGATCGTAATCGACTAGACGTACTTCAAATTTTCCGCCATCAAAAAGCATATTATCAGGTTTAATATCGACGTGAATAATACCCGTCTTATGGAGCTGCTCTAAGGAATCGAGTGAACTGAGCATTAGCTTGGTTTTAATTTCAGGTGTGAGCGGTGTACCATCCGGCATCTCTAATTTATCAACGAGTGTATCATACATCGCCCCGTCGAACTTCTTCTGAGTGAATTTAACATGGTTAGTCGCCGTTCCGTCTTTCTTCATTTTGATTTGTAAATCTGTTGCTTTAGAGATTAGGATTTTCTTTTTAACTTTTCCTTCTCCTTCTTCAGCCATTTTTTTCAGCCCGCTCATCATTTTTCTTTCTGCAGACATTTGCTCTTTGACTGTAGGGCCTTTGACATAAGCTCCTGCATTCAATCTCCCTGTATCATAATGAAGGGTCTTAAAAACTTTCTTAGCAGCTCCTCTTGCAATAAAGTCCATTTGGATATCCACACGGCCTAATTTCTCTTCTTTATCCCTTCCTTTAGGATAGATTTCTATGCTTACCGGGAAAGTCATACCTTCAAGGGTAACTTCTTTCTTAATCCAAAAGCCGCTTTTGTCCGCTTCCTCCATCCACTTGTCTTTATTTAATTCGATTTCAGTGGCCAACTCGCGCATTTGGTCTTCATTCAAGGGGATATTAATACGTTTTTTATCAACTCCTTCACTAGTGACATAATTGATATGTATAGGGGTCTTGATTTCTACCTTTTTAAACAGCTCCACTTTTTCGTTGATCGTTTTTTGCTGTTCTTGGAGTTTTTGTGCTATTGCTGCTCTAGGAGAAGCTCGATGTGGATGGGAAACCGCTTTTTCTTCGTGTACTGCTTTTATTTCTTCTAGGGGTTCTTTATTTTTACGCGGTGCCTCCATTTCTAGGTTTCTATAGAATTGGGCTTGCAGCTGCTCTAGTTGCACTTCGTTAGCAAGCTTAAACAGGGCATCCTGTGCTTTTTTATTTTTCAGTGATCCTTGCGCTCCCGGTAGTCCGTGTATTGCAATCGTATCGACTTTTACATAGACCTGCTTAGCTCTCTGTGTTAGGGGGTCTACTATAGTGAGTTTTCTTAAAGGTTTAAAAATATCTTTAAAGCCTTTCTTCTCTTTAACTTCCCCTGTAAACAAGATATTATTCTCGGCATCCACTACTGTTAATATCTTCTTATTATTGCTATTTTTATTAATGTGACCTTCGAGCTTTACATCCTTATTAGGCGATTTAGAAGGACCTAAAGGACCTATATGATGTGAAGAATGTGAGTCATGGCCTGGGTCTAAAACAGTCATAACATATCTCCTTGATTTCCAAGGTATTTATTGCAATTACTATGCCAATTAATTACAAATTTAATTATATAGATTAAATTATCTAAACTAATATAAATTTAAATTAGTAGAGTAAATAATAATAAAAGGTATTACTATGACACCTTTAAGTTATTCACGTCAGGATTTAGTCACTGCATTTAATGTAGGGACTGTAAACTCTAAAAACTTTAATGAATTAATTAAAGATGAGAAGTTTTGCAGCCACGAGGAATTGTATTCTGTTGCAAAAGAAATTATTCAGGATGGAAGCAACTTAAATTCAATGGTACGAGCTTATGCCGTCCTAACTTCTAAAAATATCACGAGTTTGCCCAGTTTATTTCACTTAAGAGAACAGTACTCTCTATACAGCGCCATAAGCAAATGTGAAAATGTATTCAGCATGCAGTTTGAAGAATTCTATCCTCTGCATAAAGCAATTTCGCCGAATAATGATGTCGAAGTAAAAGAAGACGAACCTGTTTTTCTAACACAATACCACTCAATAGAAAAAAAAATCGGTGAACTGCCTGAAAATGAAAAATCACAATTACTAAGCGACTTTGATCAGGTAAAAAAACACCTCATGCATGATGATGTTCCATCCGCAAAGGCGGCATGGGATAAAGTCTTAAGTGATTGCCTGTATTATGATCAGACCGGAAATTTGAAATCCCCCCAAGATGCAGAAACCTTCCTTTTAACGGGATACTATCCAAAGGTGGCTCCCCTTAATGAGAATGATTTTGAGGAACTTATTGTTGAAGAACCTCCTGTGCGCTCATCCGCAGCAATTGAACCAGTTGATATCCCCGTCGAAAGTAGTTCCCTTGTTATAGCTGCGACAGGCGTCGTCAACCTCAAGCAAATCAACACCACATTACAACAAAATGCAGAGAGTGTGGAAACAATCTATGGTGCTGCCTTAAGAACTGATAGTCAAGAACTTCAAGAATTTAGTGCTAATATTGTAAAATGCCCTCAACTTAAGAAAATCATCTTAGAATTTAAGACCCTTAACGAAGAGCAAGCGGAAATTCTGAGTTCTTCATTCAAATCTCTGCAAAATCTAAACACCTTATCTTTAACGGAAGTTAAAGATGAAAAGGCCTTAAAGGTAATTATTGAGCATTTAAAAGAGATCCCAAATCTAAAAGAACTTTCTCTTAACGACTGTAATATAGACAATATAACTGCGGAGACTCTGAGTTCTTCATTCAAATCTCTACACAATCTAAATACCTTATCTTTAGCAGGAGTTAAAGATGTAAAGGTCTTAAGGGTAATTGTTGAACATGTTGAGGAGCTGCCCAATCTTAAACAGTTTTCTCTACAGGATTGTAATATAGATACGGATTTACAATCGTTATTGAAGCTGAAGAAATTTATGATGTTTATGGGCCTAAAGAACACGGACTTAGAATGAAGGAAAATTAGAGCACCTTCGAAATGTCACCTAATTCAATTTAGGGAGTAGAGTTTTTAAAAAATCGAGGTCTTTTCGATCTTTTAAAGGCGCAAAGCAGTCTTCTCGCGGATATAGCAATACGCGCGTCTTTTCTGAAAAAGGCAGGACATCAAAAATAAAATATTCAGATTTATAGCCTAATTCATCATTCGCTTGAGGAATGGATTTTCTTGCTTGGTGCAAAGGCATTAGACTTAAGGCTTTCATGTCATATAGCTTTTGAATGAAATCTAATCGGAAGCAATACATCCCCAAGTTGGCGCAGGCATGTAAAAGTTTGCCGTGAGCATTCAAGGCTATCCGTTCCTCATCATCCATTTCCATATATTCGACAATGCCTGGACGGCCATTCAATTCGACAATGACTCCTACTTTCTCTGCGGTATCTCCCCTTAATCCGGCCTTTAGGGTCACATCTTGCCCCCCTTGAGATTGATAGGCGAGTAGGAGGGGATCAAAGGGATCGGAAAGTAGATTATCTACCTGTACGAACGTAACCTGTTCTACACCAAGGCTTTTCCATTTTTTCGCTAACCCTTGCGCTGCAAAGGCATTTAAACTCACTCCATTGCCTGCTGGTGCTTCAATTGTGTTGCCTTCCGCATCCAGCATCGCAGTGCCTTCCAAACTTAAAACGGGCAGCTCATCTTGGATAAAAAAGTCTATTTGATCGGGATCCAACTCGAAATATTGGTGTGACTTGAAATAATCTACTGTCTCTTGATGATTTCCCTGGGAGGTCATGATCGCGACGGGTAATTTCCGTCCGGATTGAAAGGAGGAACGATGAATTTTTTTGGAAAGCATAGAAAAGAGGGTGACTCCCGAAGAAATCTCAAAGCACCCTTTCGGTCCGTTATAGCCCAAACGCGTTCCCTGCCCCCCGGCAACAATCAAACACCCGGCCTTTCCTTGCTTTAGAAGTTCTGCACCCTCTTGAGCCAGGGAAAGGTTTTGGACGTAGTCATATTGCTTTAAAGGTTTGATATCCGCTTTTTCCATCTCAGCACTTATGTTGGCGCACACTTAATATTGCATCATACACTTCGTCTGTTTCTATACGCTTCATACACCTAAAGTCAATAGGACAAACTCGCTTATAACAAGGAGAACACTCCACTCTTTTATGGATGACAACTTTCGGCCCATCGCCATAAGGTCCTGTCTTCACATCGCTAGTCGAACCAAAAAGTGCGACCAATGGTGTGCCCAAAGCAGCAGCAATGTGCATAGGCCCGCTATCATTTGTCAGGAACGCCTCACATAATGCGATCAAAGCCAGCAGCTCGCGTAGAGTTGTCTTACCGGCGAGATTCAGTACTCTTTCAGGGAAGCCTTCGCAAATACTTTCCACTAAAGGGGAGCCCGATGCGTCTCCAAAAAAGACAACAAACATCCTAGGATCACTTAAAAGCTTCTCTGTCAAAGCTTTAAACCTATCTGGGAGCCAGCACTTCGCCGTTCCGTACGCAGCCCCGGGATTAATGCCTACTAAGCAATGTTTCTGAGGATTCCAGCCGCAACGAACCAATAAGTCTCTTGCGTGGGATCTTTCCTCTTCATTGACATAAAGATGCGGCGCAGTCGTAGAATGGGGAATTCCCAATGGCTGGAGCAAATCTTTATATGTATCCACAAGATGTTGTGTTTCAACATTCTTTGGAAATGGGATCGCTTTTGATAATAGGTAAGACCTGAAATTTCCCTCAAACCCGATACGTTGTTTGACCTTGCCGCGTAAAAACCACCAAGCGGATGAAAATGAGTTAGTTAGCAATATCCCTAAGTCATATTTCTCTAAGCGGATAGGCTCAATAATATCATTATGCTGCTTGCGATGAATCCACCCATTAGGTTTTTTAAAACTGAAGATCGCATCTATATTAGGGTCCTGTAATAAAAGACCCCCAATAGAATTTTGACACATCGCAGTGATTTTAGCGTGTGGAAATCGAGTGCGCAAATCCTGCAATATAGGAGTAGCCATGACGCAATCCCCTAGCCAATTTGGCATCCGTACTATAATTCTTTGAATTGATTGAAACTCTGACATCCTTATCCCTCTAGAAATCCCAAAAGTATCAGTATACGCCACCTAAGACAGAAAATCAATGGCTGGTTTTTGTTGCACATCTAATGCAACAAACACTATGATCCCTAAAAAAAACAAGCTTTCGGCATACGATCATGGAAAAAAGAGATCACCCAGAGAACATCCCGTCGACACAATACGATGAGCAAACCGCCATCGGTACTCTTGATGCGGACAAACTTAAAAAGATCATTCTTGTACTTAAAAAGAAACAGGAAGCCGCTCTGGAATCCTTGGATGAGTTCCGCCAGGAAAATACCATCCTTAAAGGACAGCAAAACCTCCTCAAACAATTATTAGAACAAGCCCACCGCGATCACGAGAAAACACGCTCCGAATTCGACAAAGTCCGTGTCTCTCTCACCGATCCACAGCATGATCCCGAAGCCACTTTAAAGCTTGAACAAAGCCTCATAGATCTACGCAGCGCACAAAATGCGCTAAGAACGACACAACGCGATCTCGATGCGGCGAAAGAGATGATCGATGCAGAACGCGCCAGCGCTGAAATGCAAAAAAGCCGCCTCGAAAAACTCGCTCTAGCCATCAAAGAACGCGACAAACGCATTGCGGAACTTCAGCAATTTGAAAATAGTTACCGCCGCGCACTAGACCATAAGCAGCTGCTCGACAGTGCTTTGGAAGAAGAAGTGTACGCCAAGAATACCATTGCCGAAGAAAATGAACGCCTCCTTAGCGAAATAAATGAAGGCCGCCAACACTCCGAACAACTCCAAAGAGTAATCCAGCACCTGCGCGAAAGACAAGAAGAAGCCACTCTCGAAAGCAAGCAGCTCGAAGAAGAATACCTACGCGCGCAGGAGATGGTCAAATCGCTTGAGAATCAGCTCGAAGTAGCTCATGTCGCCTTAAAGCAATCCCAGCAAGAAAACGAAGATTCCAAACAACGCAAACAGCAAGCAGAACATGAACTCCATCAGCTTCAAGAACAATTCAAACAGCTGAAAACCCGCACTATCATCGTTCAGCAAGAACTACAAAAGAAAGATTCTTCCCTCCTCTCCTCCAATCAAATTATCGATCAATTCAAATTCGACAAGCAGAACCTGCAAAAAGAACTCGGTGAATTGCGCCAAAAGGCAGAAACTCTCAGCACTGACCTGCAGGCAACCCAATCGTCACTTTCTGCTATCCAACGCCTAGCAGAAGACCAGCACCAGACTATCCACTACCTGAACGAGCAAAACGACGCCCAGCTACGCCACAATACCTCGCTGGAGCAAGCTCTCACCGAAACACGCGAAACGATAGAGCTCCATCAAAAGAGCTTGCAAGATGCCCACGAATGGCGCCAGCTAGCGGAAACGAAAATCGAAGCTTACGAAACCGAATCCACGCACTATGCCGCAACCCACCAACAGCTAAGCCTGCGCACACAAGAATACGAAGCACAATTAGAAACACTGCAATCGCAAGTGGGCGTCTTGAGCGAAGAACTGGCCCTCATGCAAGCGCAACTGTCCCACCTCAAAGAGACAGAAGAACAATTTTATTCCCTCGACGAAAGATACGTAGCCCTCACTGAACAATTCCTTACGGCCCTCTCCAGCATCAAACATCTGGAAAAAAGAGAAGAACAATACCAAGAGGCCATTCTTTCCCGAGAACATAAACTCACCGTCCTGCACCAAGATAACGAAATCTCTAAATCCCGCTTCTCACAACTGGAAGAATCCCTCCGCCAAAGCGAAAATGTGCATGTCGAAAAGGAAAACGCTCTTAAGCTTTCGCACCATCACCTCGCTAAAAAGGTCAAGGAATGCACTCTCCTGGCCGAGAAAAATAAGGAACTCGACAAAGCACTCCACGACCTGCAGCACACCCTCTCTAAAACATGCTCCCAAGTCGACGACCTAAACATTAAGCTGGAAGAACATCGCCTTGCCGCGCGCCGACAAGAAGATCAATACCTGGAGTCACGCCGCCAAGCCGAAGAATACTCCCGCAATTGGGAAAAAAAATATTTCGATATGTTCGAACAATCTCAAAATGGTGAACGCAAACTACAAAACATGCACAACCGCCTCCAAGAGACCGAACGCCAGCTGGAGAAATATTACCAACTGGAAGCCCTCCTAAAAAATCTTGGTATCGGATCCCCCCTCACAACATCCCCATCTTTCAATGACCCTGCCCCACAAAAAAGCTATACAGCCGATCCTGTAGAAGCCCCAGCGCCTCGCTTCGATACTCCCGCAGAAACACCTGCCGTCAATCCGCTCCCACTGAAACAGGAATCTATCTTTGAAAACCCAAACAATAACTATAAACGAAAAGAACACCTCTTCGATTAAGAAAAAAAGGATTTGCGGTATCGACCCGGGTACCGCTATCACGGGTTACGGAATCATTGACTGCGAAGGGCGCTCTCCCCTTGCCGTTGATTACGGCTGTATTCGCATCCCTGCCACCATACCCCTGCCAGATCGTTACCTGGCATTATTCGTCAACCTCGGTGAACTTCTAGATTCCTTCATGCCGGATGAAGTCGCTCTTGAAACACAGTATGTCAGCAAAGTGAATCCCCAAAGCGCCCTGAAAGTAGGAATGGCCCGCGGTGTTGCCATCATCGCAGCACGTACCCGCAATATCCCCATCTTCGAATATGCACCTACTGTCGCTAAACGAGCCGTCACCGGACACGGCAATGCCAGCAAAATGCAAGTCCAAGGAATGGTGCAAAGACTTTTACGCCTTGCAAAACTCCCTACTCCGTTTGACGCTGCCGACGCTCTTTCTATAGCCCTATGCCATAATAACCAAACCAAATTAAGACTATGATCGCCTATATCCACGGTATCCTTACCCTCGCTACCCCCTATCAAGTTATCATCGAAGCCGCCGGCGTCGGATATAAAATCTTCATCACCCCCTTAACATACGGAAGCCTCCCTCATATCAAAAATGAATGCACCCTTCATACCGTACATGTTATCAGGGAGCAATCCAACTCGCTCTACGGCTTCTTACAGCCCCACACCTGCGAACTTTTTGAAACGCTTCTTAGCGTCACAGGCATAGGACCTAAACTCGCACTAGGTATCCTCGGTCATATGTCCGACAACGAACTCTCTCAAGCCATAGCAAATGAAGATATCTCAGCGCTCAGCAAAATTCCGGGCATCGGCAAGAAAACAGCTCAAAGACTCCTCATAGAAATAAGAGACAAACTCCCTGCCCATAACTCATCTGTTACACCTTCTTCTGTCCTGCCTCCTACATCAAAACATGCGGTCTCTGCCCTGATGAACCTTGGCTACTCACAGCCTAATGCCCTCAAAGCTGTTCAAAAAACGCTACAATCCCTCCCTGATGACCCTGATCTCTCCCTGCTTATTGCACATTCCCTTAAAAACATCTAAACACAGACTCAAAGAAAATAGTTGAAAGTATAAAAAATTATAGCTAGTTTCACTCTCTAAATCTTAAAGAGATTGTCATGAGATTTAATTGGCTATTTTTATCCCTACTTCTATTTATCTCTGCCGCTTGTGAGAAAAAAAAGGAAGCCGCTCCTCCACAGAGAGCGGTACCCGTCTCCACTATTAAGCTCGAGACAAAAACCATTCCGGCCGACTTCGAATATGTGGGTGTCGCCCAAAGCTCCCATCTTGTAGAGGTTAGGGCACGTGTGGAAGGCTACCTTGACGAAATTGCCTACAAGGAAGGCCACCTTGTCAATAAAGATGACCTCCTCTTCCAACTAGACCCCCGGCCCTTCCAAGCTTCCCTAGATACTGCCCGTGCCGAACTCGAAAGAACGAAAGCCGTCCTATGGGATGCCTCACGCTCTGTCGAACGCCTTAAACCTCTCTATGAGAAAAACGCTGCCAGCCAAAGAGACCTCGACAATGCAGTCTCGCAAGAACTCTCCGCTAAAGCTGATGTAGAATCCAACAAAGCTAAAGTGGTCCAAGCTGAATTGAACCTGAGCTTTACCACTATACGTTCCCCCATCGTCGGCCTCTCCAACAGATCCATCTACCGCGAAGGTACTCTTATCACACCCGGAACTACTGGTTTAATGACCACAATTGCGGTGGTAGACCCAATATGGGTGAATTTCAACGTCTCCAGCGGCGACATCCTAAAAAACCGTGATGAAATAAAAAAAGGTCTCCTCGAATATCCTAAAGATCTTAATTTCACAGTCGAAGCTATCCTCGCAGACGGACAAAAATTCCCTTATATCGGTACGGTAGACTTTGCAGATCCTGTCCTGCAGCAAAGTACCGGAACAATGCTTGTTAGAGCTATTTTTAAGAATCCCGACGCACTCCTCCGTCCAGGACAATTCGTCCGGGCTAGAGCAATGGGCGCTATCCGTCCCAATGCCTTACTCGTCCCGCAACAAGCTGTACAGCAAGGAAAGAAAGGGATGTATGTCTATGTCGTCAATAAGGAAAGCAAAGCCGACCTCCGCCCTATCGTAGCCGGCGGCTGGTACCAAAACGACTGGATTGTTAACTCAGGACTTAAAGTAGGGGAAGAAATCGTCGTGGACGGCGTCAATAAAATCCTGCCGGGTGCACTTGTCCAAGTGAATAATCAACCGAAAAAAAAGGCTGAAACCTCTAAGGCTGAAGCTCCTAAAACTGAACCGATCAAAACGGAGCCTCCTAAGAAAACTCGTCCTGCAGCTCCTCCTGAGAAATTGAATAAAGGCAAATGACCCTATGATTTCGAGATTCTTTATTGATAGACCGATCTTTGCCGCGGTTATCTCCATTGTCATCGTTCTAGTAGGCTTAGTAGCCCTCTATTTTCTGCCTATCGAGCAATATCCGAATATTACCCCACCCCAAATCCAGGTCACTGCAAGCTATAACGGTGCTGATGCATCTACAGTAGCAGACCTCGTAGCCGCCCCTCTTGAAGAGCAGATTAACGGGGTGGAAGACATGATATACATGTACTCAGAAAACTCTTCCAACGGTCTAATGTCTTTAAACGTATACTTCAACATCGGTGCAAACGCCGATATGGCCCAAGTTAACGTTCAAAACAGAGTCAGCCAAGCCCTACCCCAGCTCCCGGCAGAGGTCCAAAAATCGGGCGTCATTGTCCAAAAAACCACGCCCAACATTTTGCTCATCGTAGCTGTAGACTCCCCTGATGATATCTATGACGATATTTTCATCAGCAACTACGCCACTATTAACGTCATGGACGACCTAATGCGTGTCAAAGGGGTCAGCAATGCCAGCAACATCGGCGCCCGTGATTACTCTATGCGTATTTGGCTCCGTCCCGACAAATTGGCAGAACTTAGCCTAACTGCCAGCGATGTCGTCAGAGCTGTCCAGGAACAAAATGCCCAGTTCGGCGTCGGACAAATCGGACAAGCCCCTAACGCTAACCCTGTCATCATGAATATCCCTATCTCGACTAAAGGCCGTCTGAAGGAGCCTGCAGAATTCGAGAATATCATCCTTAGAGCCTATGAAGATGGCTCAATGGTTCAGATCAAAGATGTAGGCAGAGTCGAGCTTGGCGCCCAAGACTATAGCGTCGACGGTAGACTGAACAATAAAACCACAACGCTTATCGCTGTCTACCAAGAATATGGCGCCAACGCTATCGACGTAGCTGATGCTATTCGCAAAAAAATGGATGAGCTATCCCAGCGTTTTCCCGAAGGCCTTAGATATACTATCCCTTACGACACCACAGAATTCATCAAAATGTCGATTAAGGAAGTCTCCCAAACAGTTTTTGAAGCCGCTTTCTTAGTCGTTCTGGTCGTACTGATCTTCCTGCAAAAACTGCGCGCCACACTTATCCCCGTCCTTGCAATGGCCGTCTCCCTGATCGGCACTTTCGCCGGGATGTATGCCTTCGGCTTCTCCCTCAATACCCTTACCCTTTTCGGCCTGGTCCTTGCCGTCGGTATCGTCGTCGATGATGCAATCGTCGTGATCGAAAACGTAGAAAGGAACATGCGCGAATATAAACTTAAACCTAAAGAAGCCGCCCGCCGTGCCATGGACGAAGTGACAGGTCCCATCATCGCTATCGTATTCGTCCTTTGCGCCGTGTTCATTCCTGTAGCATTCCTTGGCGGGATCGCCGGCCAGCTATACCGCCAGTTCGCAGTAACAATTGCCATCTCGGTAGTATTCTCCGGTATCGTCGCGCTGACATTAAGCCCCTCTGTCGCAGCTTTGATCCTTAAAGAAGAACACAAAGACACATGGTTCAGCCGTAAATTCAATTCCGGATTCCAAAAATTCACCGACTTCTACATGCTCGGTTCTGCATGGTTTGTACGTAATGCTGTGGCCGGTATCGTCTTCTTCTGCCTCCTTTTAGCTCTGACGGGATACCTTTTCCAAACTATCCCTACCAGCTTCGTCCCGCAAGAAGACCAAGGCTACCTTATGGTCGTTTCGATGATGCCTGACGGATCAAGTCTGGACCGCACCAAGGAAGTAGATGACACCATTACCCAAATGAGCCTTAAAGAAGCGGGCGTCGACTACGTCGTTTCTTTCTCAGGTTTCAGTTTAATCGAAGGTCTAAATAGAACCACTATCGGCTCAAATTTCGTTGTGTTAAAAGACTGGAGCCAACGCACAACCCCTGATCTCTATGCCAGCGGTATTCTCAAAACTCTGCAAGCAAAGTTTGCTCAAATCAAGGAATCGATCGTCCTCGTCTTCAACCCGCCTGCTATCCAAGGGCTGGGCACTGTCGGCGGCTTCGAATTCTGGATAGAAAACCGCGGCGACGGCGACATCAGCCATTTAGAACAAGTCACACGGGAATTCATCGCCAAAGCTAACGAAAGGCCGGAACTGCAAGGCCTCAATACTTCCCTCCAAGCAGACAATATGCAGCTATACATCAATTTAGACCGCTACAAAACGCGCTCTATGGGTGTCGCTATCTCCGAGGTCTTCCAGACGCTGCAAGTTCTCCTAGGCTCCCTATACATCAATAACTTCAATAAGTTCGGCCGCACTTTCCAAGTTGTTGCTCAAGCAGAGCCTAAATATCGCGCTAAATTATCCGACATCGGCGAAGTCTATGTCAAAACAGATAAAGGCGACATGGTTCCTTTAAATTCTCTGGTCGAAGTGGAATACCGCACCGGACCTACCCTCGTCAGCCGTTTCAACGGATTCAATGCTGCGCGTATTTTAGGGAATTCAGCCCCAGGATACACTTCGGGACAAGCCATGCTTGCAATGGAAGAGATGGCAAAAGAATTTCTACCTCTAGATATGTCCTACTCTTGGGCCGGTGAATCATACCAGGAAAAGGCGACTTCAGGAAGCTCCACTACAGTTCTCCTCGGCGGCATGGTCATGGTATTCCTCATTCTATCCGCTCTATATGAACGATGGGCCCTTCCTGTCGCCATTATCTTAGCAATTCCTCTCGGCATCTTAGGCGCCCTTATCGCCATCTGGATCCGCGGCCTATCCAACGACGTCTATTTCCAAGTCGGCCTCGTCACTCTGATAGCTCTTACTGCAAAGAATGCTATCCTTATCGTAGAATTTGCCGTCAGCAGACAAGAGGAAGGGGGCCTTACATCTGCAGAAGCAGCTGTAGACGCTGCGCGACTCCGCTTCCGCGCTATCCTTATGACCTCGCTGACCTTTATCTTCGGCGTCCTCCCCCTCGTCATCAGCAAAGGCGCCGGCGCCGCCAGCCGACACTCTGTCGGTACAGGTGTTATGGGCGGTATGATCTCCGCTACTATCTTCGTCGTCCTTCTTGTTCCCCTTTTCTACAGCCTAGTCAACTGGCGACACAAGAAGGTTGAAAAGAAAGAGGAACCCACCGTTACACCTCAAGTCAGCGAGGGCGTATGATGTTGCCTAGGTTTATCCTCACCTTCCTCCTCATCTTCGCCATGCAGTCTTGCACATTGCACCACTCCTACCAACGCCCCGCAATCGATATCCCCTGCGCCTGGCGCATCGTCGATAATGAACTCACCACAGAAATCAACCTCCGCTGGTGGGAAGAATTCAACGATCCAGTTTTAAACTGCTACATCTACGAAGCGCTCTATTACAACTGGGACCTTAAAACAGCTATCGCTAGGGTACGCGAATACTACGACCAACTTCGTATCGTCAGCTCAGAACTTTTTCCGCAAATCACCGGCTCAGGACAAATCTACCGCAACGAACTCTCCGTCGCCGCAGGACAAGTCTTTCCCGGCTCCGGATTGTCCCGCATCAATAACTTCTACGCCCTCGCTTTCAACGCTTCCTACGAACTGGATGTCTGGGGTCGTGTCCGCAGCGCCACCGAAGCTGCTCTCGCCGACTATTTCGCACAAATCGAAAACCGCCGCACCGTTGTCCTCACTCTCGTTACATCTGTCGCATCCGCCTACTTCCTTCTCAGCCAATACGACAAACAACTCGCCATCGCTATGCAAACGCTGGAATCGAGAATTAAATCGTATGAACTGGCCGTCGTCCGCTTCGAAGAAGGCCTAACCTCTGAACTGGAAGTGAAACAAGCTGCTTCTGAAGTGGAAACCGCCCGTACTCAAGTCAAACAGCTTGAAATTTCTGTACCACAGCAGGAAAACCTTCTCAGTATCCTCATCGGACGTAATCCCCAACCTCTTGAACGCGGGCTGAAACTAGATGAATTTAAGATGCCGCCACAAGTTCCTGAAGGTCTTCCATCGGATATTCTTGACCAAAGACCCGACATACGGAAAGCCGAGCAAAATATGGTGGCCGCCAACGCCCGCACCGGCGAAGCTCGTGCCCTCCTATTTCCTCAAATTAGCCTGACAGGGAACTACGGAAACGAAAGCATTACCCTAAAAGATCTCTTCACCGGGCCCGCACGCACCTGGCAATACGGCGCATCTTTCATGCAAACTCTCTTCGATGCCGGCAAAACCTTAGCCCGTATCGACCAAACAAAAACTCTCCTCTACGAGGTTTACACTCAATACCACTTAGCGATCCAAAATGCCTTCCGCGAAGTCGACGATGCACTCATTGCCCACAAGAAAACTATCGAACTCGTCGAAGTGCAAAAACAACGTGTTAAAGTCCTACGTGAATACTTAGAACTCGCCACACTCCAATACCAGAACGGACAAACCGACTACCTCAATGTGCTCGACGCCGAACGCAACCTCTTCAACGCCCAGCTTGACTTCGCTCAAGCCCAAAGCGACTCGTTCATCTCCGTCGTCAACCTCTACAAAGCTCTCGGCGGCGGATGGGTTCTAGATGCTGACGACACTGCGCTCACGCCACAGACAAACCCTCCGTGCGAAACACAAGCAGAAGCCGCCAGGGGACTCTGTCCCCTGGACCCCTGACAAAGGATTGCATCCTTTGTAATCCGCGACCATAAGATAGCAATACCTTATCCTAGTATAGGAACGCTGTGACTTGTCCTTACTGTAAGGACTTGTCGCTGCTTTCATAGCCCTCGACAGTCGAGGGCTATGTATATTGCCTATACTAGGAAACGTTTCTATTGAAAAGATCGAATAATAGATTAAACTCTATTTCGTAGGATGAAGGATAGTAAGATTATCCAGATAAGGCTGAAGTGGCTTCGGTATATTGATGGAACCATCTTCATTCTGATTATTCTCGAGAATAGCTACCATAAGGCGCGATGTCGCAAGGCCCGATCCGTTGAGCGTATGTACAAAATCCAGTTTGCCATCGCTTTTTCTATAGCGTGTTTGTGAACGGCGTGCTTGATAGTCCGTACAGTTGGAAATAGATGATACTTCGTAATAACGATTCTGCCCGGGCAGCCATACCTCGATATCTACTGTTTTAGCAGCTCCAAAGGACATATCTCCTGTCACAAGCAGTGTACTGCGATAGTGGATATTTAAGTTTTCTAGGATCTTCTCTGCATGACGCATCATCTCGTCAAAGGTCTTATTGCTGTCTTCAGGTTTTGTAAAGCAAAACATTTCTACTTTATTGAACTGATGCATACGGATAAGCCCACGCTCTTGTGAGCCTGCAGCGCCCGCTTCACGGCGGAAACAGGGAGTATAGGCAGTATATTTTAAAGGCAGCTCGCTCTCGTTGATGATCTCGTCCAAATGGATCCCATTCAAAGGAACTTCTGAAGTTGGAATAAGATAAAGGTTATAGTCTGGATCATTGATTTTGAACTGCTGCATCTCGAATTTGGGAAGTTGCCCTGCACCGTATTCGATTTCAGGCTTTACCAAAAGCGGTGGCATCCACATCATGAAGCCATTGGCAATTTGCTGGCTTAACATATAGTTGATAAGCGCCCACTCCAATCTTGCACCCCAATTGCGGTAAACAGGCCATCCAGAACCGGCTAGCTTAGCCCCTGCCTTAAAATCGAACAAGTGGAGTTTCTCATTAAGTTCGACATGGTTTTTAAAGGGAAAGGTAAACTCAGGCTTTTCCCCATAAGTTTTTATCACCACGTTATCAGCAGGTGACTGTGACACCTTAACGTCATCCATCGGAATGTTCGGCAAAGATGCGAGTTCGTTATTATAAGCTTTTTCTAACTCGTCGATTTTGGGTTCTAAAACGCTAATCTCAGTGCCTAAAGAGGATACTTCATTCATTAATGGGGTTGTATCTTCCCCTTTGCGTTTCATAAGTCCAATCTTTTTGGATTGCTCATTAAGGCTTGCTTTGAGTGCTTCAATCTTTGTTTTAAGGGTTCTTAATTCCTCATCCAAAGTAAGAAGGCTACCTAGCGAGATGGAGGGATCTTTGGTCTTTAGTTTTTGTTCTATTGCAGCGTGATCTTTTCGTAACAAACGTATATCTAGCATAATTAGCCCATAGATTTTAGAAGATTAATAACAAAGATATCCCTCAATCAGTTAATTATCAATGACAACAATCGAGACAAGCAAAACTTTCAGCTTTCGCTTTCAAGCGTGGATGCGTATCAATCCAGTGCTTCATCGTTGTGTCTTTATCTAGCTGATCCTCAAGATAATGGCTGACTGTCTCGTGCAGGTATTCCGGCCCTTTTATAGCGGCTTTATTAGCCAATAATTCGTTGTTGATCCACTGGGAAGCATCCGATAAATCTTGTGCTATGTAGTCGCAAAGGTTGTAAATAAAAGGATGCATATAGTCTTCTACAAACTGTCCCAATATATGCACATCTTTACGGTGGTAATATGTTTCATTAGGTACCCACGCCACGACAGGGACACGGTTCATTTTGGCAAACATCATTTCCGCCCCTACTCCCAGACCTCTTTTACCACGCCCATCGACAAGCACAAGTTGGCTGGAATAGACTTGAAACAGGTCTCTACCAAAGACTGATTTTTGCAGTCCAAGGTTGTCAAGCCTATCTGCAGGATTAAGAAATACAACTTCTTCCACATTCAGATGCTGCCTCAAGAACGCTAAATCATTTTCTGACCAATCAAGTTCTTTGTCATTATCATGCCCTTTTTTGATCGTTCCAGCCATATAGATAAATAGTGTTTTGTGCATAATATTCTCCTACTTGATTTGGATTTCGAACATCTTAACTTCAACAAAATAATATGGCAACAACGGCTTGTTCCGATTTTGGAGCTTGGTTTAAAGAGGGCTATAACTATGCCCATACATATCTTAAAGAAGGAAGAGATCAATGCAGAAAATATTCTTTGCTTACTCAGCAAGCGTGCGTTTTTGGGCTTAATTGTGTATTCCTTGCCTGCAAATCTCTAAGCAATGTTCCGCCAAAATTAACTAAAGCAACTCTTGTTTCTCTGGATATTGTAGGGCTATGCGCCTTCCCCACCTATTTTGATCAAATTAAAAAATCCTCTTTAGATACTGTCTCCAGTATTCGTACACGTCAACTAAAACTAACTCTGATTTCGTTGGGCAGAGTGGTCGAAACATTTAGTAACATTGGACTGACCTGCGGCAGCTTTGCCGCTGCCATGGCCGGTTATACCGGTGACGAAGAAGGTCAACAACTAGCCTACAACAATATGATTATTTGGGGAGAAATTTCACTAGCCCTGACCTACACACTCGACCTTGCTTATATCTATATCAACCGTCAAGCTTTACGCGAAATTCCCCTAATCTCCGAGGAGGAACGGTTCTCCATCTTGAGATCTATGGACGACCGGAGAAAGCCTATTGATTTATCCTGCCACCTACGCTGCTGCATGGACAAAGATACCCTACGCAAGCTTCTTAAAGCTGTTAAAAGGTTGGAAGATGAACAGGCGGAGTTAACTCTTCTACTCATGGATGTTGTACGCAAAAATGTCATCACTGAATCTCGCTATGACGACTGTGGTCAGTTCATCTTAAATACCGCAGGCCTTGGCTGTATGGTGATCTACAAATATCTCACTCCAAACAACTTAGAAGCTGCTGCCCTCAGTACTTTCCTTTCGGGCTGCTGGCTCGTCGTCGCTATCGTCAAAACCTCCAAACAGATAGGTCAACGCGACGATATCGAACAATCACAACTCTCTAACATACAACGACAAATAGAAATGACATCACCGCCTCAATGACATAAAACATACTCAAAATCAAAGACTTAATTGAAATTGCAGAAGTCATAGAAAATTTAGCCCCAATTCAGTATAGTCTGTGCTTTGCAGTCCCGGAGGTTACTTTGCGTCTTAAGAAAATTACCATTTTTGGCTTCAAATCATTCGCCGATAAAACATCGCTAGAATTTCATCCAGGCATCACCGGTATCGTAGGACCTAACGGCTGCGGTAAATCCAACGTTTCTGACGCTTTCCGCTGGGTTCTAGGTGAACAGTCCGCCAAATCCCTCCGCGGCCATAAAATGCAAGACATCATCTTCGCAGGAACCTCCCATCGTCGTCCTTTACACCTTGCCGAAGTCTCTATCACTCTCACAGAAATCAATGGCGCCCTTCCCATCGAATTCGAAGAAATCACGATCACACGCCGTCTTCACCGCAATGGCGACTCCGAATACCTTCTCAATGGCACTCAAGTGCGTCTCAAAGACCTACAAGCACTATTCTTCGACTCAGGCATCGGGAAAGAAGCCTTCTCCATTTTTGAACAAGGCAAAATCGACCAAGTCATCCACTACACACCCCTTGAAAGACGCACCATCTTTGAAGAAGCCGCCGGCATCGTCCGCTTCCTCCACCGCAAAAGGGAAGCCCTCCGTAAACTGGAACAAACCGACCTTAACCTCTCCCGTGTCGAAGATATCCTTAGAGAGGTGTCTCAACGCATCGCCGTTTTGGAACAACAAGCTGCCAGCGCCATTGCCTATAAGGAACGGAAAGCCCTCTTTGAACTGCTCGAAAAACAACTGATGACAACAAAATGGGCCACAGGAAAACAACGCCTCCAACAGCTTGCTTCTGAGGAAACATCCCTATCAGAAAGACTGGAAAAACTCACTGCTGAAATCTCCTCCGCACGCCAAGAACTTCACCAAGCCCGTATTAAAGCCCACGACTGCGAACAAGCTTGGAAGGAACGCTCTGCCGAGATGTACGCCAAACGGAACGAACGCGACCTCTTCCTACGCGACCGCAGCCATATGGCCAAACGGCGTGAAGAACTCCAACACCAAATTGCCCGCTGGGGACAAGACCTGCAGGCGCTAGCTGTCCAAAATGAAAAAAATACCGAAGAACAAGGTGAACAAAATGATGCGCATGGCGAACTGCGCTCCAGCCTGACAGAGCTCCGCAGCACCCTCGATGAAGCACAAGTCCGCTTCGACGAAAAATCCCAAGAACTGGAAGACACCCGCCGCAGCCAAGACGAATCTCAAAAGAGCCGCTTAGCCCTAACTCAAAGCCACAGCTCTAAACAAGCCGAATGGAAACAACTCCAAGCTCGTATCGAAGCCTTAAATGAACGCCTCCCCCCACTCGAAGATAAAGTCTCCAACCTAGAGCAACAGAAAAAGGAAACTCAAGATAAACAGAAAATCCGTGCCGATGAACTAAAAAAGCTTTCTGACACTATCGACACCTACAAAGGACAACTCGACACCCTCGACAACCTCTACAATGAAATTAAAGACTCCCTAGCTACCGGCCAGGCCGACGGTGAAACACTTGTCAAAGAAAGCGCAACACTCCAAACCCGCCTGCACACTTTGCAAGAACTGCGCTCCGCCCTCGACAGCTTCTCCCCAGGATGCAAACGTCTTCTGGAAGATAGCGCACAACCCAAGAATACTCTCTACGGTAAAATCACCCCCCTCTACGAGCTTATCTCCCCTCCACCGGGACAAGAGAGAGCCGCCGCCGCCGCTCTGCAGCCTTACGGACAAACTCTTGTCGTCGCCACAAAAGAAGACCTTAACCTTACCCTCGCCTACATAAAAAAACACCAACTGACCGATGTAACCCTCTTCTGCGCTGAAGACGCCCCACACAGTAACCTCACCCACCATTTTTTGGACAACCTTAAAATCGTCAATACCCTCGATGAAGCCCTCTCCCTCCATACTCCCGCCTGGTCCAACGAAGGTGCTCTCATCGACCACAAACGCGTCCTCTTCTACGAACCGCGCCGCGAAGGCAACTCTTTCATGCGCGAAGCCGAAATCACCTCCCTGCAAGAGCAGATCGACTCCCTTGAACACCGCAAAATCCAACACAGCCAACAACAGCGCCTCCACCAAGAAAGGCTCTCCGAAACACAAATCAAACGCACCTCCCTCGACAAGGAAATGCGCACCACCGAAATGAAACTCGTCGAAGTCAACTACGCACTCCTCAGACACCAAGCCGACGCCAAACGTATCGAAGATGAATTCAATATCCTAAAAGCCGAACAAAATAAAACTCGCGAAGCTATTGTCGAAAGCTCACTACGCTGCGAAGACCTAGCTTCTTCCGTCGCTTCACTAGAAAAGCAACTTAAACTCTCTGAAACTACCTCCCAACATCAATCCACTCTCCTCGATGAACTCTTCCTCATCGTAAAAAAAGAACAAGCCAACTTTGAAAACGCACGCAAATGCTGGCAAGAAGCCTACGCCAAAGAAAGGCAACAACAACACTCTCTCGAAGTCCTCTCCCTAAAAAAACACGAGATCAGCCAAAACATAAAAAAACTTCACCTCGAAATCTCTCAAGCCAAAGAAGCTCTAGACTCCCTCTGCGAAAATAATACCGACACCACCGACCAGATTGAAACTGTGCAAAAACTCGTCCTCAAACTGGAAACCTCTTGCCAAACTCTAGAAAAAAATACTGCTGACGCTAAACAAGAAGCCGAAAATCTCGAGAAAAAACTGCTCTCGAATGAACAAAACCTGAAATCTATTGAAAACGATAAACACAAACTCCAAGTCCAAGCCTCCCAACTCTCCACCCTGCAAGAAACTCTCACCTCCGCCTACAAAGAAAAATATAACGACGAATTCACTCCCAACTCCCCTCTCCTCGAGGATATTCCTCAAACAGAAAAACAACTCAAAACGCTCAAACAAGAACTAGACTCCACTCAGAATATCAACATGCTAGCCATCGAGGAATGCTCCCAAGATAAACAACGCAGCGACTTCCTCTCCTCTCAAATCAATGACCTAAAACTCTCTAAAAATGAACTTGCTAAAGTCATCCAAGAACTCGACTCCCAATCCCGCAAACTCTTCGAAGAAACTTTCAACGCCATACGCACCAACTTCCAAAAAAACTTCGCCATCCTATTCAATGGCGGCGAAGCCGACCTCCAATTCGTCGACAACGATGACCTACTCGAAGCCGGTATCGAAATCTCCGCTAAACCCCCAGGCAAACAAATGCGCTCCATCAGCCTCCTCTCCGGCGGCGAAAAATGCCTCACAGCCATGGCCCTACTCTTCGCCATCTTCGAAGTCAAACCCTCACCTTACTGCATCCTAGACGAAATCGACGCCCCCCTAGACGACTCCAACGTCGAACGCTTCCTCAACGTCGTCAAACAATTCATCGACCGCTGCCAGTTCATCATCATCACTCACAACAAACGCACCATGGCCATCGCCGATCGCCTCTACGGCGTCTCCATGCAAGAAAAAGGCGTCTCTAAACTACTCTCCATGGAGTTCTCTAACACCTACGCCGTCAACGCATAGCAGGCAGGGGGCGCTGCCCCCTGCACCCCCGCCAAAAGACTGCGTCCTTTGGAATCCGCGAGTAGCTATCGCTGGCTCATAGTTCTTTTTCACAACAAATAATTCAGAAATATTATTGCAGAGTTATCCAAATTTTTAATTTTTAATTTTTAATTTTTAATTTTTAATTTTTAATTTTTAATTTTTAATTTTTAATTTTTAATTAAATCTCTAATTTAACCTCTATTAATATCCCACAAATTAATTAATGGTCACAAAGTTCCAAGCCTAACAACTCAACGCGCGGATTCCAAAGGACGCAGTCTTTTGGCGGGGGTGCAGGGGGCAGCGCCCCCTGCTAGAAGATGGTGATGTGGAGGGATTGGGAGAGTGTGAGGTGTGGGATGAGGTTAAGGTCAGCGAGGGAGCGGAGGAGAGCGATGGAGCCGGCGATGATGGAAGCTAGGGCTAGGAGTTGGTTGTAGTATTTCTTTCCGAAGGAAAGGAGTTTGTGGGCGTGCATAGCGAGGAGGAGTGAGGGAGTGGTGAGGAGGGAGAAGGCGGCGCCGTTGATGAAGCCGGTGAGGGTGTCGCCGGAGAGGGCGCAGGCGGAGAAGACGAGGAGGGATTGTCCGCAGGGGAGGAGAACTGTGGAGAGTCCGAAGGAGAAAGAGTATTTGGGAGAGTCTTTGAGGATGAGGGGTGCTATGTATTTTCCTAGGTTGGGTCCGGGGATATGGAGTGAGAAGTTAAAAAGTTTGAGGATGCCGTAGGAGATGAAGGCGATGCCGAAGAGGAGGGATAGGAGGGCGCCTAGGTTGTATTGGTTAAGGAAGATAGTCAGGACGCTGCCTAGTGAGGCGGCGAGTGTGGCGATGAGAGTGAAGGAGGTGATGCGCCCTGCGAAGTACCAGTTTCTGTAGTTGTGTTTACCGATCATCATAACGAGAGGGCCGCACATGCCGATGCAGTGGAGGTTTCCTAGAATATATATAGGGAGCATAGAGAGAAGGAGGGTCATTTCATTGCAGCTTCGTTGGAGGCATTTTCGCGGAGTTGTTGCATTTGGGCCATATCGATGGGAGTGCGGCCGTGGCGGCGGGAGTAGGAGATGCCCACGACAACGATGAGGATAGTGATGAAAGAAGTGAAGGCGGCGGTGGCGAGGTAGGGGAAAAAGTTATTTTTCATGGAGGTCTCCGGAGTGACAAATATAAATTAAACTTTGTTTATTTTTTTGCAGAGAAAATAAAGTTATCGTATCAAGTGGGGATGATAAAAGAGTAGGTAGTTATGACAACGTCAGGTAGTGGATTAGATTTAGAGTATCAGGCGGAGATGTTGGCCGCAAAAACTAAGCATTATTTGATAACTACGATGGGAAAGTCGTCGGAGGAAGCGAACTCTGATGAAGTTTATCGTGCGTTGTCTTATGCCTTGCGTGAAGAGATAATGATCCGGTGGCTGGCGACGACACGATCGATGGATAAATTTAACGTGCGCAAGCTTTTTTACCTTTCTATGGAGTATTTACCTGGAAGGATCTTCATCAATAACCTTACGAACATCTGTGCCATGGATATTGTCAAGGGTGCGTTAGTGAAGCTAAACCGCAACTTGCAGGACATCATGTTTTGCGAGTCTGACCCGGGATTGGGCAATGGAGGTTTGGGGAGGTTAGCATCCTGTTTCCTAGATTCCTTGGCTACCCATCATTATCCGGCAGTGGCGTATGGATTAAGGTATCAGTATGGATTATTTGAGCAGCAGCTATGGGATGGTTTGCAGATTGAGGCGCCGGATTGCTGGCTAATCAGTGAGAACCCGTGGGAATTCCGTCGGGATTTACGTAAAGTAACCATCAAGTATGGCGGGAAGACCATCTCCACCCAGAATATCCATGGCGATGAGATTATGTCCTTAGAGAATCCTGACGAAGTCTGGGCGATGCCTTATGATTTCCCTATTGTAGGCTACAGTCCCAACAATGATTTTTCCGTTTTGACACTGCGTTTATGGACGACTAAAGATTCGCCCAATAACTTCCACTTACAGAGTTATAATGCGGGGCGTTTGGATCAGGCTACGGAGAATACGGCACTGAACGACGTCCTTTATCCTAGTGACAATCATGAGATAGGTCAGCGGATACGTTTAAAGCAGGAATTCCTGTTAGTTTCAGCTTCTCTGCAGGATATTATCCGTCATTATCTAGCGCATCATGAAAATTTCCGTTCATTCTCCGACAAGGTACGTATTCAGATCAACGACACGCACCCGACACTAGTGATTCCGGAGTTGATCCGCATTTTAACAAAAGATTATGATATTCCCTGGAAGATGGCAGTAGATATAACCCGTACTTGTACGGGTTATACAAATCACACCATCTTGAGCGAAGCATTGGAGCAGTGGGACCAGCAGTTATTTTCCTACCTTTTACCCCGCCAATACCGCATTGTGGAAAGGTTGAACTATGACTTCCTCAGCAACATCAGGCAAGCCTTCCCTAAAGATGAAGAAAAAATCCAGCGTATGTCTATTCTTGAGCAAGGTAAAGTCAGAATGGCCAATCTTGCCATCGTCGGCTCGCATAGCATCAATGGGGTAGCAGCGCTCCATAGCAGCATCTTAAAGACTAAGGTGTTCAAAGATTTCTATGATATCTACCCTGAAAGATTTACCAATGTGACTAACGGGGTGACGCAGCGTCGTTGGTTGCTTTTGTGCAATCCTGAGCTAGCACGGTTTATCACTAATCGCATCGGCAACGAGTGGATAACGAACTTCCCTAAAATTAGGGAGTTGGAGAAATTTGCTGACGACCACGCTTCCTTAGAAGAATTCATCACCATCAAGCATAAGAACAAACAGCGTTTTGTAGACTTCCTGAATGCACGCAATAGGTTGAGGGATAACCGTGGAAGATTTGTGAGCGGTGCCCCCCTAATCGATGTCAACTCGCTCTTTGATGTGCAAATCAAGCGCATACACGAGTATAAACGTCAGCTATTAAATGCACTTCACTTAGTGATGATCTATTTTGAGATGTTGGACAATCCCCACCATAACAGAATAAAGAGGACGGCCATTTTCGCAGGGAAAGCTGCAGCCAGCTATGTGACGGCAAAAGACATCATTCGTTTCATCTACGCAATCGGCCGCAAAGTCAACCGCGATCCTAATATCAATGGCATGCTAAAGGTCGTCTATGTAGAGAATTACAACGTTTCCAAAGCCGAATATATCATCCCTGCAGCAGACTTATCAGAACAGATTTCCACAGCAGGAACGGAAGCCTCCGGCACAGGTAATATGAAGCTATCCATCAATGGCGCTTTAACGATAGGCACACATGACGGGGCGAATATTGAGATGCATGAGGAGGTGGGCGATGAATGGTGGCCGTTCTCCTTTGGAGCAACGACAGAAGAGATAGCAGCTCTGCGTGCAGGAGGACAGTATAATCCACGGGCAATCTACGAGAAAAACCCTAAAATTAAACGCGCTATAGACTCCTTAAGGGATCATACTTTTGCTACAAACGAGCAAGAGCACCAAGACTTCAGCGACCTCTACCACAAGCTGATCGAAGGGCACTATGGCGGGGCACCGGACCGATATTTCATGCTGTATGACTTACAAAGCTACTACGATACGCAAAAGAAAGTAGAAGAGTATTATCAAGATCCTATGAACTGGGCAAAAATTGCTATACACAATATCGCAGGAATGGGTAAATTCTCCACCGATGTCTCTATCGAAAACTATTGCAAAAATATTTGGCAGATAGAACCTTGCAAGATGGATTCCGAGATCCTAGATAGGATCCAATACGAGTACAGAGAACACGATAAATGCCGCATCTACTAGACATGCAAAAACTGATCACATTCCTACAAGGCTCTCCTACCGCTTGGCACGCTGTAGCTAATATGCGTCAGCAGCTGGATAAGCGTGGATTTACGCCTCTGCATGAAAGCGAGACATGGAAACTAAAGCACGGCAAAGGATACTATGTTGTCCGCGACGGGTCCTCGCTGATTGCCTTTGTTATTCCGCGCAAAGCCATCCATTCAGCTAAAGTTGCCGCCTCGCATACTGACAGCCCTGCTTTTAAGCTTAAGCCTAATGCACCCTTTGTCAAGGAAGGCATGCTGATGCTAGGTGTCGATATCTACGGGGGTCCGTTATTAAACTCCTGGCTTAACCGCGATTTAGGCATTGCAGGAAGAATTTTCTCACGTGGTAAAAACAATAGTCTGGTGGAGACTCTAGTCAATATCGCAGACTCGCCTGTCGTCATCCCCCAGCTGGCTATCCACCTTGATCGCGACGTCAATACCCAAGGGCTAGTTTTACATAAACAAAATCATTTGGCTGCTCTAGCAAAACTCGATTGTAAAGATGATAAAGAGGCAGGACTCTATTTAAGTAAGCTCTTAGGAGTGAAGGATATCCTTAGCAGCGACTTATTCTTGTATCCTATAGAGCCCCCCGCATTTGTAGGACCAAAAAAAGAGATGCTCGCCGCTTATCGTATCGACAGTCTATGCAGCGTCCACTCCATTTTAGAGGCTTTTTTAGCGTCTTCAACCCCTGCCGAAAACACGCTTAAGCTTTGCGCCTTTTGGGACAATGAAGAGATAGGCTCTGCAACTGCACAGGGAGCTTCTTCCCCATTCTTCTCTGAAACAGTAGAACGTCTGATTTATGCACTGAATGGTACTCGCGCCGATTACTTACGCATTGTCTCTTCCTCCCTCTGCGTATCGGTAGACTTAGGACATGGCGTCCATCCCAACTATGCTGATAAGCATGAACCCCAGCATAAAGTTAAATTAGGGCAAGGGATCACCCTTAAATACAGCGCACAGCAACGTTATGCTTCCACAGCTGCTACAGCAGGATACATTAAAGCGCTATGCGGAAAAAATAAAATACCTTTTCAGGAATTGGTTGGAAGAGGGGATCTTTCTTCAGGATCAACGATTGGACCCATCCACGCGAATTTAACAGGAATGCCAACAGTTGACATCGGCATTCCACAATTATCCATGCATTCTGCACGCGAACTCATCGCCTGCAGCGACCAAGCTGCAATGACAAAGCTTATCGAGTGCTATTATTCCTAACCTTGCACCTCCGTGCTTCCATTAGGAGTAAACTCAGTGAATGCTCCTTTGATCGCAGTGTTATTTTCCACAAGTTCTTCTTTGGAAGGGCTGCTGTCAAAATAGATTTCAATATCACTTAACAGTTTCTCTCTCGCTGAGGCATCTTTGGGCAAATAACTATTGATGTCTCTTGCAAGGGAATATTCTATATCCCCTATCACAGGGTTTTTAGCTTTATTAGAGGTAGGGTCGATCAAAGTTTCGGGATGTTCAATATGCTCCCGGACCTCCTTACCTCCAATACCCTCGCTAAATGCCTTATTCAGTAAAACTAGAGCCGTGGCTAACATTATCACACGTAAACGTGACACGACATCCTGTTTCTGATCATTGTCAGCCTGTCCGCTCTCACCTGAACGTTGTGTAATGACAGCAATGACAGCTGCTTCAAATCCCTTAGAATTGACGAATGAAGAGATATTCTGCGCGTATTTCTTCGCAAAATCCACATCTTTAGCCTCTTCCGCAGGTTTGCCTTCTGCCTTAGCTGCAGCAACGTTTTGAAATGCGCTTAATATTAATGGTGAAGTAACCATTATAGCACTTAAATATGCCACAGCTGTCAAGGTATTCGCATCAAAGCCCACGACAGGCATCGCATTGTTTGTCGTATTGGAATTTGCATTCACCACCTGATCTGACAATAGTTTGGTGCTTATCTGATCACTGGAAATATTATCCAAATTCACAGGATGCGCTAAGATTGCCCCTGCATTGAGCATAGCTGCAGTGACGACAAACTGTGCATTATTAGCCTGTAAATCGTCTTTTGTCGCCTCTTGATAGGCATTTCCAAAGACTGCTAAATTGGAAGAAAGCAAATTATTCGTGACAGTGTCAGGGATATCCTTATTATTTTGAACAGAGGTGACTAAATCTTGTTTAGCGTTTGGCGGTAGGGAAAGATAAAAAGCCTCGAATTGGGCTAAGCCTTGGTTTTTCTTATAAATATCGGAATCAGAATCTTCTATAGCTTGTTTTTTAGCGTCATATTGAGCTGAACCAATATAATCTAAGTAAGCCTTAGTATTGGATTTTAGGTAGTCTTGATCGCGTTGGGCTAACTCTTTATTCACCTCATTAAATTTTTTCCAGCTATCCGAAATGATGTCATTGATAGCTTTATTGAAATCCATATCCATCGCTTGAAGATTACTAAAATCATACATTCCCGAAGCTTTATGCAGAGAAGACTCATCCATTTGAATATTTTGATTGTTGCCGCTGGAAAAGATATTCATGAAATTGCTCATCAGAGCAAATTTCAATGCATCGCTGCTGGACAAGATCGCTTGTTGAACTTCAGGTTGATCTAATTTAGGGGCGGCTGCTTCCGGGCTACTGCCTTCAGCAACAGCGTCGCTTTGTTCTAAAGTGTCAACGGGGCCTTGCGGAGCGGCCGGGCCGCTGGGGGGAGCCGCCGGAGCTTGTACAGTTCCTGTATTGTCTACGTCAGTGGAGGGATTAAATTGAAAGCTGTCGTCTGGATTGTACTGGCTGCCACCCGCAGAAGTATTTAAATCTGTGGTCATGGTACATCCTTTGTGAAATTATACAGTCGTTACTAAAAATATAGAATGTTTTGAAACACTCTCCTAATTAAATTATACCAAATGTATTTTAAAAAAATAACCATTAATTATAACCTTAAATTAGGTAGTTACGGAGGAAATCCAATGAAAATTCTATTGTCTGTATTCTTTATTGTCATCGCAGCCCAGTCCCCCTTAAAAGCCGCAGTAGGCGATGACGATTGGCGCGCAAGTGTCCGTGTAGAAAACAAAGTACAGCAGCAAAAGCGGGATGCCTGGGATATACAAAATAAAATCATAGAACAGCAAAGGGATGATTGGCGCATCCAAGAGCGACGCTTAGAAGATAGGCGTTGGGAACAAAAGCAATACGATCTTCGCCGAGGGAAATAACAACTAACTAAAAAACATTTTTATTATCCTTTATAGTTTCTTAATACTAATAATTTAAAATATTTTTTACAAAATAAGAAACATATAGGATCTTTATGCCCATGTATTGTGATGGAATCCAGCCGGTGGTTCAAGCTATTTGCTCTCTCCCCAAAAGAGCTGCTGTCCTTGGAAACGCGATTCAAAATCAATTCCAGGCACTGGGCCAAAGCATTCGAGATTACAAAGACCATTCCCTTAACTATGTTTTCCAAAAACTGACTTTAATTCCTACTAAGCTCCATCTAGTTAAAGAAATCTTCCTATGGCAATTCTTTCCCAATAGCCATCTCATCACGGATATGAGAAATGACTGCATTCAGATACGTTATGGTTATGCAGCGAATGCGCTTGAGCGTCTGACAGCCAAAATTGATAACGTGCCTGTCGAAGAAAGACGTGCCTTGCTGGAGTTAATCGCCCCCCTCTTCAAAGAAAAATTCAACACTCTAGAGCGCGAATTCATTTTCAAAAAAATCCTTGAAGTTCCGGTAGAAGAGAAAGAAAACTTCGTGAAATTAGGAGTATGGGCTTTAGAACATTCTGATGCGCCCTACTTGTCTGATTATCATCTTGAGTTAACTGCTGCAGAGACTTTGGAGCTTATAAGGTTACTAAAACCTGGAGTGAAAGCCTTTTTTGCAGAAAATATCATGAATAACGCCTATTTTAACAAATTGAAGTCTCATCAAAGCCGCCATTTCGTCCTAGAAAAGCTTAGTAGGCTCCCCCTAGAAAAGCTGCCTACAATTATAGAGGATATGATAGATAAAGAAGATACTCCTAGAGATATTCTCGTTAAAATCGCTGTTCAAGAAGTTTTAACTACGATTGACGAAGTCAATCATGAAGAATTCGCTCATTCTCTCGGCTTATTATTTTCTAAATATACTTCCTTAGAAGATATAATCAAACGCTCTAAAATGATTGCGGAGATACCTGCAGCGGACCGTTCTGAATTTGCTAACATTTTATCTGCCCAATTTGAGCTCCATAAATTTGATGAAGAAGCTCAAACCCTCTTAATCACAGCTTTTAAGAGTTTACCCCCAGCAAAACTAACTACCCTATTTCAAGATAAAGATAGGCTAATTGATCAAGCACTTTCCCAGGGTAATAGACTTCCCAGTGTGCACTCTAACACATACTTGATTGTCTATACGCAGACTTTCGAAGGTGTAAACGATGAAGATCAAAAAGAATTTATACGTGAATTGCATGAATTTACTAATAAAGGACATGACTGCTACTTTGATTTTTTTACCAAATGTATCGAAAAAAAAGATTCTGCAACACAATATCTTATTATTAAAACCTCCATGCAAGTATTGAAAAGTTTTCCAACTCTGCATTTCAATTTCAACGCGGTTAAAGAGATCCTGGATTTACCCAAAAAAGCTTTAACTTTTGCTCTGTCGGAAGAAGCAAAGTCATTGATTGCAGCGGATACTGAATATTCATCCCATATGAAAACTGTGAAAGCGTGGGCAAAAGCAGAGCCAACAGATATACCCAATGGAACTGTCCATCAAATATTAAACTTAATGAAGGATAATGTTGGGATCAACGAATTAGCTGAGTGGTTAGGATTTCTCCCCGCTTCCCTCCATTATGAGATCCTTCAGGAAGTAAAAGGCTTTGCAGGGAGAAACAAGTTCTCTAACGTCAATCAATTCATTATTTCCATGATGGCAAAACCGCAATTTTCTACCCCCGTAAAGACAAGTATCCTATCCCAATTAAACTCTGCTGACCCAACATCAATTCAAGAAAGAATAAGCTGTGCTTTTTCCCTTTCCTTCTGTAAATGGGCCGACCAAGAAATAATAGATAGAGCTAAGCAAATCACTGGCATTTAAATCTACTCTCCTCCCCCTTAGAAACTCCAAACTTAACACCGCAAGAGGCAGCTATAACGTTGCCTCTTGTTTGTAATATTCCCTTAAATGCTATAGTATCGCTCAAAGCAAATGGAAATATTATGTGCTGCAATCATCCCCACAACTCCCCTGAACATTTTGACGGAAAGACAGCCGTAGGCCATGTCGCAGAAGCCCAGGCGCGGGGAAAACTAGCCAAAAGCGAAAGCCATGCCCTGGAGATACCTGGACACTGGTCTGCATTTACCGATGCCGCACGCGAGACAGCGCTCTTAATGGCGATGCTATTTGAGATCTGCCATCACCTACCTATCTCTTCGACCCTCACAATGGTAATTACAGGTCTTGTTGGCATTAGCTGGCTCATATGGAAAGCCGGCAGAAGCGCCTGGATCGGCTGGTCACGTCTGGAGCGCTTGCATCGTATTGTTGAAGAAGAAAAATGGGAAATAGATAACCATCGCAAACAAGAACGTGAAGAGCTTGGAGCCTTGTATGCAGCTAAAGGGTTTGAAGGTAAACTGCTTGAAGATGTCTTGGACGTCCTTATGGCCGATGGAGACCGCTTATTACGTGTAATGGTCGAAGAAGAGCTTGGACTAACCCTTGAAAATACGGAACATCCCCTGAAGCAAGCTTTAGGTGCTGCCTTAGGTAGCACAGCAGCAATCTTGCTTATTTTCCTTTTTGTAGCAGCATTAGGCAGTTGGGGTGCACTCCTGGCGGCCCTACTCACTGCAGGACTAGCCGCTGCCATAGCAGCAAAATATGAAAAGAACCGCATTATTCCCGCCATCGTATGGAATATAGGCATCGTGGCACTGCCCCTCGCTTGCGTACACTTCCTCTCCAACTACTTCATAGGCCCCTCGTTATGACCTTTAGTGAAAACAGAATCAAACCCATACTATTCGATGAATTCTTTGAGATGGGTATGGCTGAATCACGCAGCCCTTTCCTCACCCCCGCCTCACGCTTATGGTCTCATAATCTACCCCTGAAAGCAGCCCTAATAGCCGGCATCCTCCTATTCATCTCATTTGTCCTATCGTTCTACGAAAACCTAGTTCCCTTTTCACACCTCATCTTAGTTTTCGTCTATTTTCTCGCCGGAGTCCCTGCCTTAATAGAGTCCATAGAGGATCTGGCAGATTTTGAGATTAATATCGACGTCCTCATGACTTTAGCGGCATTCTCCTCCATCTTCATAGGAAATGGCATGGAAGGAGCCTTATTGCTCGTACTCTTCGCCATCTCAGGAGCAATGGAAGAGGCTGTGACCTCTAAAGCTAAGAATGCAATCAGCAGCCTGCACCGCCTCACACCTACGAAAGCTACTGTCGTACAATCCGGCGGCATCCTCATAGACAGATCTCTTTCAGACATTACTGTCGGAACGATTATCCTAGTCAAATCGGGCGAAGTCATCCCTCTAGATGGCGATGTCATCGAAGGCTCATCTTCCGTCAACCTCGTCCATCTTACAGGTGAAAATGTCCCCGTCTTGAAAAAAGTCGGCGATACAGTGGCTGCAGGTGCACGTAACCTAGAAGGAGCTTTAACGGTCAAAGTCACTCACACCAGTGCTGACTCTACCCTTTCACGCATCATCAAGCTTGTCACCCAAGCGCAGGAATCCCGCCCTAGACTCCAAAGATGGTTTGACTCTCTTAGCCGCACCTACGCACTCTCGATCATCGGCCTGTCCGCCCTGTTTGCGTTATCTTTCCCTTATATTTTCAACCTCGAATTCCTTGGCCATGAAGGCTCTGTCTATCGCGCTCTAGCCTTCCTCATTGCAGCCTCCCCGTGTGCCCTTATCTTAGCCATTCCTATCGCATACCTTAGCGCCATCAGCGCTTGCGCCCGTAATGGAATCCTCTTGAAAGGCGGTATCACCTTAGACGCTCTGGCAAGTTGCAAAATCATCGCTTTTGATAAGACTGGCACCTTAACGACGGGCGAATTGCAATACCTGGGCTTGGAAGCTTTCCACGGAGAAGATATCCCTACCGAAAAAGCACTCTCCGTCGCCTATTCATTGGAAAGGAATGCTGTCCACCCTATAGCTAAAGCTATCTTAGACCATAGCCAGAAAAACAACGTCTCTACTGTCGCCATCGAAGAATTCAAAACAATCCCAGGATATGGGCTTCAAGGTACCTATGAAAAACTTCCTGTCTACCTTGGAAACCTAGCCTTCATCCAGGATAAAGTAGATGCCGCCACAGCAAAGGCTTTAGAGGAAAAAGCAGCTTTAATCCAATCTCAAGGCGAGCTGCTCGCTTTCCTTCTGATCGGCAAGAGCATCTTCCTCTTTAGATTCGGCGACGAGCTACGCCCCCACGTGAAGGAAGCCATCGCACCACTCAACAAAGAACGCGACCTTAAACTGCTGATGCTTACCGGCGATCACGCGGCAAATGCTCAGAGAGTAGCCCAGATGGTCGGACTAAAAGAGTATTACGCCGATTTACGGCCCGAAGACAAACTCCTTCATGTCACACAACTTTCAGAGAAAGAAGGCCTTGCCATGATCGGCGACGGCATCAATGACGCTCCGGCCCTCGCCCGCGCTACCGTAGGTATCTGCATGGGAAAAGTTGGCAGCGCTACAGCTGTGGATGCTGCAGACATCATCCTGCTGCAGGATAGCATTGAAAAGCTGGACTGGCTGGTGGGGAAGTCTCGCTTGACAAAGCGTATCGTGACTCAAAATCTCACTATTGCCACTGTAGCGATCCTTGTAGCGAGTATTCCTGCGCTTGCAGGCCTTGTGCCCCTTTGGGCAGCGGTGATCATGCATGAGGGTGGCACTGTATTGGTCGGACTTAACGCGCTACGCCTGCTGCGCTAGCGCAGCACGTTTGTATTGTTTTGATTTAAACCGTAGAGTAGAGAGGGCAGGAAACTTCCTCTCTACTCTACGGTCTTGTATTTCTTCAAATTCTTCACAGCGCATTTCCTAGGAGATCCTTGTAGCAAAACAACCGTATATGCGATAACACACGTAAATAATTTAATTTACAAATACCTCCCATGGAAAACGTCACAAAAGACCTGCCTTCAATCAATAATGACCTCAATGCGACTATCCACAAGGAAAGCGAACGCTTCCAAGAGTTTTACACCTGGCTAGAAAAGAATATGCCGCCCATCCTCTATGAAGAAATCGGGCGCGAATATCTTATCGTTGTCGCCAGAACACTGATGGGATTTCACTTACAGGACTACTTTTCCCTAATCCAGTTTGGCCACTTTGCTATTGTCATGTGCCAGGACAGCACCGATGCAGACTTGAAAATTCTCAAAAACTTTTCTATGTACGGCATTCGAAACTATCAGTCTTACATCTCTAAAGCCCCTCCTCCTGTTCCCGGCATTAAAGCGAATCTTCGTATCGCAGCTGTCTACTTTATTGAGTCCTCTGCTGAAGTCCAAACCAACCCTTATACACCCGAAACTAAGGAGCATCTGCGTTCCTTAGTAAACGTACGCAATTCCAGCATTACTGATGGCGAATTCGAGCAAATATTCAATTCTTTTAGCCTCCGCTTCCTGCGTTCCCTTTCCACCGAAAGGCTAGTCCTTGCCATCGATATGTTCCATCGCGCTACGACACGCGATAGCTGCCAATATGAGGTGCGTTATAATGAAGACTGGCAAGAGAAAAGCTCTGTCTCTATGCAGATAGTCCTAGCCTGGCGCAACTGTCCCAAAAATAATTTCTTATACCGTATGGCCGGTGTTATCCATCGGCACCAACTTGTGATAAAGCGCGTTAATGCCTCCTATGTTAACTCCTTCAGTAAAGATGGCATCCTTGTCATGGCTCTAGGGCTGCACGGCAGCAATGGCAAACCTGCCTGGGAAATTGAGAATATCCATGATTTCTTAAGAGAGTTCGTCACTATCAAATATTTTGAGGATGGCGACCCTGTAGAAAAAATGCTTGTTTCCACAGGGTATGTTAGTGGGAATGAAGGCAACCTAGTTAGGACTATCGTCACCTTTATCCACCAGGCTCTGGTCCACATAGACCAGAATTTATACACCCTAGACAATATTGTAGAAGCTCTATGCCGGCATCCCGAACTTACAGCACATATCTGCGAAGCTTTCAGAAGTAAATTTGATCCGTGGAACACAAATATTGACACCTACCTCAAATTGAAGAAAAGGATCGTCAACGACATCTCTAAGATTGACACAGGACATGAAGATAACGATATCCGCAGAAAAAATGTCCTCACTCAGGGTATCAACTTCGTCAATTTCACACTGAAAACTAATTTTTACCGCACCAATTTCACAGCCCTCAGCTTTAGATTAGACCCCCTCTATCTCGAAGAAATCCCCTTCAACCGCCCTGCCTTTTTCCCGGTTCTTCCCTTCGCCATCATCTTCGTGAAAGGGATGTACACCTTTTCTTTCCATATCCGCTTCAAAGACCTATCGCGCGGCGGCGTCCGGACGATCTATCCCGAGCAGAAAGAACGTATGCTCGTCGAGATCAATAGGGTTTTCACCGAATGCTATAACCTTGCCTATACACAAGACAAAAAGAATAAAGATATCCCCGAAGGTGGTGCCAAAGCCGTTATTTTTGTTAAGCCTTACGAACAGCTGGATTTAGAAACCGATATCCTTGCTAGAGAGCTGGGCGCTTCAGGCCTAAATAAAAAGGATATCGATGCAAAAGTGGACAACTACAGGAAGGAACAAAAATTAGAATATCTCCACCATGCCCAACGCACTTTTGTGGAAGCTCTCATCACTATTGTCAACTGCGAAGCCAATGGAAAACTTAAAGCTAAACATGTATTGGACTTCTGGCAAAAACCGGAATACCTCTATCTAGGTCCTGACGAAAATATGCACGACAGCATGATAGAATGGATAGCCGAATATAGTAAGAAACACAACTACAAGCCCGGCAGCGCTTTTATCTCCGGAAAACCTATTCTAGGGATTAACCACAAAGAATATGGCGTTACCTCTCTCGGTCTGAATGTCTACCTCGAATACGTCCTGAAACAGCTAGGAATAGATCCTTACAAAAATGTTTTCACCGTTAAAATCTCCGGCGGTCCCGACGGCGACGTCGCTGGCAACGAGATATGCAACCTACAACGCTACTACCCTAAAACAGCCAAAATCCTTGCTTTAACCGACGCGTCCGGAACAATTTATGATCCTAAAGGCCTAAACTTAGATATCCTCGTCGACCTTTTCAAACAAGGTAAACCCATCCGCCATTACCCACCCGAAGAATTGCATGAAGAAGGCTTCTTGGTTGATAGGGAAACTAGCCGCTCAAAAAATACATTCTCACAACAAACTCTCTGCTGGAAAAAAATTAATGGGAAAGTCGTAGAGGAATGGCATAGCGGCAACGATATGAACCATCTATGGCGACGTAACGTCCATGTGATCTCCACCGACGTCTTCATACCCGCCGGCGGCCGCCCCAAAACCCTCAACGGTGCGAACGTCTCAGAATTTCTCGACCCTTCCGGAAAACCGACAGCTAAAGCCATCGTCGAAGGCGCCAACTTATACCTGGATGACGATGCCCGCTACTTCCTAGAAGACCTCGGCGTCCTTATCATCAAAGACAGCTCGGCAAATAAAACGGGCGTCATCTGCTCCTCCTTCGAAGTCCTCAGCGGCCTAACCCTAGGCGATAAAGGCTTCCTCGAAAACAAACCCGCCCTCGTAGAGGAAATCCTTCATCGCCTACGCCTCGTCGCCGGTCTCGAAGCTAACCTCCTCCTCACCACCTTCAATGAGAACGGAGGCAGACTCACCGACATTTCTGATGAAATCTCTGCGCGTATCAACCACTTCTTCGACCAAATCCTTGAATACCTCGACTCCATAGACCTACCCTCTAACCCCGAAGACCCCCTCATCCGCTGCTTCCTCAACTACTGTCTACCCCTCCTTCGCACCAAACACCTCCATGCCCTCCTAGAACAAATACCCCCCAACCACAAGAAAGCCATCATCGCCTGCTTCCTCTCCGCCGACACCGTCTACAAACGCGGCCTCTCCTGGCTGCCCTCCATCGTCGACGTCCTCCCCGTCATCCTCCACGAAAACTGCGAACCTGAGCAGGGGGCTTCGCCCCCTGCACCCCCACCCAAGGCCTAGCAGCCTTGGGAATCCGCGATTGGATTGACAAGAGTCTGACTATCTCACCTCTATTTTTCTTTTTTTATTAATAGAAGCATTTTACTTTGCATTTCTGATGTAGAGATTAATTAATGCTTCCGAGCCAAATCTAACGTGTAAATCCCGAAGGGGAGAACGCGGTTTCCAAAGGGCTTTGCCCTTTGGTGGGGGTTCTAGGGGGCAAAGCCCCCTAGAAATCGCCTTTGGCTTGTTTTAGTATGGAGACGGTGCTATTGAGGTCGAGGAGGGATGTTCGGAATTGTTTGATGGTGCGCATGGAGTCTTGTGAGACAAGTTTTAGGAGTTGGATGGAGCCATCGATATCGCGGGCGCTTTGGAGTTGGTTACGCATGGCGGCGTCGACGGCGTTGAATTTTCCTGAGACATATTGGACTTTATCAAATATTTCAGTGAAGTGGAGTTGGACTTGTGAGGCTTTATCAACGCTATTGAGGATTTCGTCAGAGATCAGTTGAACTTGGTCGAGGCTATGGTCCATCATTTCGAGGATTTCTTTGATGACCCTTTCGATGTTGAGGGTAGCGAGGGCGGTTTGTTCGGCGAGGCGTTTTATTTCACTGGCGATGATGGCGAAGCCTTTGCCGACTTGTTTAGCTTTAGCGGCTTCGAGGGCGGTATTGAGGGAGAGCATATTCGTTTCGTCGGCGACGTGGACCATGGTAGAGATGATGGAGGTGACACCGCGGGTACGGTCGTTGAGGTGTGATAGAGTGGAGACTAGGTGGTTGGAAGCGCCTACGAGTTTCTGCATGATGTTTTCGAGATGCTGCAGCTGAATCCTACCTTCTTGAGCTAAGCTGGAAGCCGATTCTGAAGCCTGGCTTATCTCTGTCATTGTTTCTGAGAGTTCTTTAGAAGTCTCAGAAATATCGTAGGCTTTATTTCCAATTTGACGGGTGATTTTCTCTTGTTCTACAACGGTATCCTGTTGTACTTCGGCTGTTTTCAGAATATCATCGGAAGATGTTTTAAGCATCTTCCCGGCGGAATCGATATGTTTGACCATATCGGAGATGAGGGAATAGAGATTATTGAATACGCCTCCGAGCAGGCCTATTTCGTCGGAACTTTCGATGCGGTATCTTACGGAAGAGTCGCCTTCGGTGAATTTCCGGTTAGTTTCCAGCATATGGATGAGGGGCCGGTAGATGTACCAAAGGAAATAGATTCCCATAGCAGCGAAGGTGCAGCTGCAGAAGATGAGGATGGCTAGGAGTTTTCTGCGGTAGCTTAAAAGTTCTGCAGTTCCCAGGTCTATGAGTTCGCGGTGTTGGCGGCTCATTTCCTCCCTAAAAAAAGATTCTTCGGCGATGCCTTCTTTATTTGAAGGGTTGGTATCTTGAGGGAGGTTGGCAAGGATAATTTTGGGGAGGCCGGAATTTTGGACATCTTCTATCAATTCTTTCCAGTATTTGGCATTTTGCGCTGGGGCTGTAGTAGGGTCTAGTAGTTGTTGGAAACGATAATAGTAGAGGCCGTTGTAAGTTCCTGGCGGGGCGTTATTTGTGACGTAGCGCATGAGCATTGCTAGTTGCTGTTCGATGCTTTCATACAGTTGGAGTTTTGTCGCTTTATCGGTGGTGATGGTGCTTTGTGTCCATTGTGAAAAAAGGGATTCCGGGGTACCTACGCCGGGGCGTCTTTGGCTTAATTCTTCGGGATTGGTCCCTAATTCGTCTTTATATTTTTTATCTAGAGCGATGAGCTGGTTGAAAGTGGATTCGATGTACTCTTCTGTGGCAGGTTCGCTCCCTTCATCTAGTTTTTGCAGTTTGATTCCTTCGTAAATTTTCCTTGCTTGGGCATGGTATTCGGCAGAATGTTGTTGAAGGAAGGCGTCTTTAAGTTTTCCATTGAAATCATAGAGAATCCAGGCGAGTAGCAGTATGAACGCTAGGAGAAGGAAAATAAAGGCTAGGATAAATTTTTTCCCTATCGAGGATTGTGATAGGAATTTTTGAAGAAAAATATTACTTATCATTTGTATACATCGTTGGCGCTTAAAGGATTTATTTATCGTAAGAGAAGATTAGAAGCGATCAAAATATTAACTCAGCACTCCAACCTTTCGACTGCTAAATTTTATTGACCCTATTGTTGTCATTTGTTATTCTATAAATAGAAACAGAGGAAAATATGTCAAAGAAAGACCGCGAGCGCCAAGTTTTACTCGGCCTAGTCGATTTTTACATTAAAACAGGAAAGCCCGTAGGTTCCGAAACCTTAAAAGGTGCGGGGTTTGATAACCTTAGTTCTGCGACTATCCGTAATTATTTTTCCTGCCTTGAAAAAGATGGCTTCCTCAAACAACAACACTCCTCCGGTGGGCGCGTTCCTACTTCAGAAGCTTTTCGCCTCTATACTCTCTCTTCTATAGATGAGTACACATCTAATGGCTTCCCTGCTATATCCATCCCCTTCGATGACTCTTCCATCTCCAAAGATTCTACCCACGCCATCGCTTCCCATTTGCAAAAAACCGCCGAGATACTAAGCGGATTTTCCGGCTGTGCCGTTTTCTTGTCCGCTCCCAAGTTCGACCATGACTTTATCTCCGAAATCAAACTTGTCAGTATCGATGCGGAAAGATACCTTTGTGTTATCATCTCCGATTTTGGCATTGTACAAACCGAAGTGCTCCATTCCCCCCGTAAACTTTCCTCTTTCAGTTTGAAACGTTTAGAAAGTTATTTCCAAGCCCGCATCTCCGGACAGCAGCCCAACGTCTCCTTCGAACCTGACGAAGAAACTATTGCCAAGCAATTTTACAATGAACTGATGGTCCGCCACCTGGTGAGCTATACCAACTTCAGCAGCGAATACATTTATACGACCGGTTTTGCCCAGCTGCTCAACAGTCCGGAATATCACGACATTAAAATCATGGCAGCCGGTTTATCCCTTTTTGAAGATGAGCAAAGTTTGCGTCATTTAATCCAACACACATGCCGCCACGGTAAAACCAGCTTTTGGATCGGCGATGACCTAAAAGCTATTGGAGCCCCGGAAGCTCCTTGCAGTGTAATAGCGATGCCTTACTATATCCATAATCAGGTCGTTGGCGCTGTGGGTGTTTTAGGACCTCTCCGCATGCCTTATCGCGACCTGCTATGCACCCTGAATACCTCAGCAGAATATCTTACCCATACGCTGACCCGCACTGTCTATAAATTTAAAATTACTTTCCGCCAGCCAAAGCTCGGCCCTTTATCTCTCAGTGGAAACGAACAAAAACTAATTGTCGGTATACCTAAAATGCTGATTGAAGATAAAAGCGCTGCTGCTAAACCGGCTAAGAGAAAACCTAAGTTACAAGGAGTTTAAAAACATGGATGAAGAGATAAGCATGCCCGAAGACCAACTTCCGGATGAATTTTTAGAAGAAGTTGAAGCTATAGTCGAACCTGTAGCCCAACCTAAGGCTACTTCTGTCGATGAAATTGAACGTTTAAGAAACGAAGCCCGCGAAAATAAGGAAAAGTACCTGCATGCTTTAGCCGAAGGGGAAAATTCTCGTAAACGTTTGCAGAAAGAACGTCAAGAAATGTTGCAGCATGCTATCCAAAACGTCATTGTTGAGTTTATCAACCCTATCGACCAGTTGGAAAATGCCCTCAAATTTGCCGAGCAAGCTTCTCCAGAAGTCAAGAATTGGGTCATTGGATTCAACATGATCCTAGAGCAGTTCAAAGATGTCCTCACACACCACGGCGTATCTACATTTGCGTCCGAAGGACATCCTTTTGACCCTCATTTCCATGAAGCTATCGAAGTAGTTGTTTCGGAAGATCACCCCCCCGGAACAGTCGTTAAAGAACACCTGCGCGGCTATAAGTCCAGCAGCGGCAAAGTCATCCGCCCTGCGCGTGTGCATGTATCAAAAGCTCAAGAAGAAAAAGAAATATCAGAATAATTAATTCCCAGGAGGACCTTATGAGTCAACAAAACAAAAAAGGCAAAATCATAGGCATCGACCTTGGGACAACCAACTCCTGCGTCGCTGTCATGGAAGGCGGCACGCCAAAAGTGATCGCTTCTGCCGAAGGTTCGCGTACTACGCCTTCCGTAGTAGCCTTTAAAGATGGTGGACGTGAACGCTTAGTTGGTATCCCTGCTAAACGTCAAGCTGTGACTAACCCCGAAAACACCATTTACTCCTCAAAACGTTTCATTGGACGCAAATTTGAAGAAGTACAGAGCGAAATTAAAATAGTCCCTTATAAAGTTGTCAAAGGACCTAACGGTGATGCCGTATTCCAAGTCTTTGGCAAAGATTATACCCCTGAAGAGATTGCTGCGCAGATTTTGATCAAGATGAAAGAAACTGCTGAAGCTTATCTAGGTGAGAAAGTGACTGAAGCTGTGATCACTGTTCCTGCGTATTTCAACGACTCGCAGCGCCAGTCAACCAAGGATGCGGGCAAGATTGCCGGTTTGGACGTCAAGCGTATCATCCCTGAACCCACAGCTGCGGCATTAGCTTATGGCTTGGACAAAGACAAAGCCGACAAAAAAATCGCTGTTTTTGACTTAGGCGGCGGTACATTTGATATCTCCATCCTAGAGATCGGAGATGGCGTCTTCGAAGTATTAGCAACTAACGGCGATACACACTTGGGCGGCGACGACTTTGACAATGCTATCCTTGAATGGCTGATCGACTCTTTCAAACAAGAGCACGGCATTGACCTGCATAACGATAGAATGGCGCTGCAGCGTCTGCGCGATGCTGCCGAAAAAGCTAAAATTGAGCTTTCCGGTACTCAGCAGACAGAGATCAACCAGCCATTTATCACAATGGATTCCACAGGTCCAAAGCACTTGGCTTTGACGCTGACACGCAGTAAGCTAGAAAGCTTGACAGCTAACCTTATCGACCGCACGCGCGAACCTTGCTTAAAATGCTTGAAGGACTCCGGTCTGAATGCATCAGATATCAGCGAGATCATCCTTGTGGGCGGTATGTCGCGTATGCCTGCTGTTCAGGAAATCGTGAAGACAATCTTCGGTAAGGAAGGCCATAAAGGCGTTAACCCTGACGAAGTGGTTGCTATCGGAGCTGCTATCCAAGGCGGCGTATTGACCGGTTCAGTTAAAGACGTTCTCCTCTTGGACGTAACACCTTTAACTTTGGGTATTGAAACTTTAGGCGGTGTGTTAACACCTCTCGTCGAAAGAAATACCACTATTCCGACGCAAAAGAAACAAGTCTTCTCCACAGCAGCTGATAACCAGCCCGCGGTAACGATCCGTGTATTGCAAGGTGAGAGAAAGATGGCAAACGACAACAAAGAGATCGGACGTTTTGATTTGAGCGATATCCCCCCCGCTCCACGCGGAACGCCGCAAATTGAAGTTGCTTTCGATATCGATGCAGACGGTATCTTGCATGTTTCCGCTCGCGATATAGCATCCGGCAAAGAACAGAAAATCCGTATCGAAGCACAGTCCGGCTTAAGCGAAGATGATATCAAGCGCATGGTTAGAGACGCTGAAGACCATCAGGAAGAAGACCGTCGCCGTAAAGACGAAGTAGAGGTCCTCAATGAAGCGGACTCCTTAGTCTTCCGCGCTAAAAAAGCCTTGAACGACTATAAAGACAAACTTCCAAAAGAAGTTGTGGATGATGTCGAAGCGCACATCAAAGCTGTAGAAGATGCCTTAGTGACAAAAGATGTCGCTAAAGTACGTACAGCGAAAGATGCGTTGGAACAACATATGCAGCGTATCGGTGAAGCGATGTCGAAAGCATCCGGTGCAGGGCAGCCTGGACCTGGAGCAGGGCCTCAAGGATCTGCAGCACATGAAGGAGGACCACAGTCCCATGGCGGTGGACATCATCAACAACAGCAGCCTGGCAGCGATGATGACATTCAGGATGCTGAAGTAGAGATCATCGACGACGATAAGAAATAAGCTTATCTTAGTATAGGTTTGTGGCGACTTGTCGCCGCATTCCCTGGCTAGCCTTGTCAATGACCAATAAATAAGAGCGGCTTACTAGCCGCTCTTTTCTATTCTAGAGCTTGAAATATTTCTTGTATCATTCCGAATTCACCTTTGAAGCAACTAAATACTTTCGATACGGCGAAACAATCCCGAGCGAAGCTCTTACCCTGAGATGTTTGCGCTATTTTTATCAGCCAAGTTTTAAGCATCTCTGCACGTATTTTCCTCTGTACGGCATCAAAAACACACGTTTCTTTAATGATGGACATTGTAAATTCACTCAAATAGTAGACAACGATAGGCTGATCTTTGGATTCTGTAGTTGAATTTAACATTTCCATGATGAAAGGCATAAATACATCCATGTGCGAATAGTAGGTTTTTAACTCCATCTGATAAGAATCAAATACATGGGGATTTGAGAGAAGGTTAACGATAAACTTAGGGAGAGCAAACTTATTATTTTTTAGATGACCTATATAAGCAGGTTTCTGAGAATACATGAAAAGCAGCTCCATGTATTCTCTGATTACTTTTATCGTTTCAGGAGAAGCAGGTTCACTTTTGATCTTTCTAACGATTAGCTTCATCACCTGTTTTAAGCAATTAGCCGTGATAGAAGTTAAACCTTGCCAATTAACAGCGGTTTGTAGAAGAGGAGTGATAAAATATAAGCGGACATCGTCTTCTAAAATCTTCGTGGTTTTAATCAGCTTTGCAGTCAATTTTAGGTAATATTTGACTAGGCAAAGTTTTGCAGGGTGCGTCAAAAAATGTGTTACTTTTTTGTAATCCTCTAGGGAAAACACAGTATACCTATAAGGCAGCTTGTTTTGGATTGAAAGCATAGTCAACCAATAACGGACATCCTCAGATAGGTAATTTCTCATCAGACCGTCACAAAGAACTGTTTTATAAAACCAGTTCAGGTGCTCTTCAAACAAACTCTCTTCATGCGCTATGGGGCTGTTTATTAATGCTGTAAGCATCTTTCCGGTTGCTGCATCTTCCAAAGGTATTTTGATCATTCCTTCAACCTGAGCATGAATTTCACCTAGGATAAATTTACGCTCATTATAATTCTGGACATTCAAATGCAGTAATTCATTTAGAAAAAGAAGATTGATAGAAAAAGTCCTGCTCCTATTCCAACAAACCCCCTCAATTAATTCAGGAAAGGGTAAAGGGCAATCAAAATTTAAAAATTTAAACTTCTCTTCGAAAGCAGTTAAAACTCTTTCCAACATACGTTTGCATTGCTTTCTGTCCTGGGTTTTCAATAGATTCTTAGCGATGAAATGGATTAGGGTTTTTGCAACCGAAAAGTAGAAAGGAGTGAACTTATCAAGCCTGTCTACTAATATTAGACCTCTCTCCCAATCCGGCAGCTTATTAGAAAGAACATTCAGACGGAGACACTCATGTTGAAGCAATAAAAGATTTTCTTCTATGATCAATCCATTTTTAAAAGCTATATTCATTATTCCCATGAATGAGATATTGCAGAACCTTACCGCTGACCACATCATCTCGAAGAATTGCTGTCTTATATCAGGTGTAAAGGTCTCTTTTGTTGCACCACATTGCGCAGCATGCGTAACGAAAATAACCACATCGTCATTAAAGTCGGCACGAAGAAGTTTTGCAAATTGGTGGGCTAAAGATATGGCTTTTGAAAGAGACATATGGCGTTTTAAATATCCTACTAGAAATCGATAGGCTGTTGACAATGCCGGTGAGAGTTGTTCTTCCTCTTTTAAAACTTCTTTTAAACGTATAATCAGTAGAATGTACCAGTTGATGATATTGTCAGCATTCTCTCCTTCCATTTGTTTTAGGTTCAAAAATGAAAAAGCTGAGGTAAGAACCTCTTGATTATGGCCCGGTGAAAGAGCTTGTCTCATTAAAAACTTGTCTACAGTTGCTAAGTCTCCTGCCCCGCCATGCAATTTAAGTTCATGAATTGAATTCCTCACCGCGAAAAATTGCACAAGATTGTTTGAAGGAGTCTCCACTGCAAAAGTGGAATTATAAAGTAAATAGACCAGAAGATGTTGTTTCCGTGAAATGTCAATGTCAAGTTTGCAGAATTTCGTTGCATATTCTAAATACGTACAGCTCCATTTCAATGGGTATTTAGCTTCGCTAGACGCAAACAGCAGAGCAATAAGACAGTCTGCATAAGTATAGGGTGGAAGCGAAATGTGGGAGGAATTTTCGGCAAAAAGAATCAAACTCCTTAAAGCTTCGATATTTGATTTTTTCTTTGCCAAAGCCCCAAATCCGAAAAGTTGGAGCCAAATTTTCTCATCAGAAATCTCATATAGCTCGATCAACTCAGCCGCATCGCAAAGCATATCTTCGTTCTGAGAATATTCAAGTATAAACCTTTTCACATATTCTTGAGCTGGAAACTGATTTCTAAATACTTCATCGGATTGAAAAGCTATCCCCATCATGCATGCATTCGAACAATCAGTAGAAATACTGGCCCTACTCCAAAGAAAATCAATGATTTCCCTCAGATTTTGGGGATGAAAATCTTCAACAAAAGCAATTATTGTTAAAAATTCAAGCCCCCGATCAGGTGTGGAATAAATTTCCACTGCCTTTGCCGATAAATTAAAAAGAAGGTTGTTCATTAATACCGGGGACAACTCATCAAACGCTTCAATCAAGTCTCTACATATACTGAATGCTTCTTTAACAAATCCATGAACGATTAATTCTTGCGCAATAACAGAGAGAGAGGATACTAAGGCTGAATCGCCAATAAATAAAAAGCTCTGGGGGGTCTGCCATTTCTCATTTATTACGGTGATGAAATCATCAATATCCATTTCATTATCGTGATGTAATTTCGCAATCCTCTGCTTAATAAGTTTCACAAGGATATTCAAAGAATCTTCATCGAATAGTTCCAAGACAAAATTCGGTGAATCAGCACAAAACCAATTCAGTATATTATCTAAAGTTCTTGGTTCAAAGTTCCATGTAATAAACTCTCTCAGCAAAGACCCTGCTAAAAGCTCAACAGTGCTACTTGTAGATTCTGCTACGAAATCCGTACATTCAATGAGGATGTCTAAATATTCTAAGGCGACATCGTTAGAAGGGTTAGTACAAGTTTTTCTTAGGGCTTTAATGCCGGTGAGCTCTTTTAAAATAATGTATTCTTCAAATTTAGCTAAGAGATCTCTGATAGCGTTGTTCTCATTTGAAAGACCCTTAAGTGCATAGTAATAGTGCCTGCATATATCCACAGGGATGCAATTCAATATTTTTCGGTGATGCTCTACCTCAATCGAATTAAAAATATCTCTTAACACCTGAGTAAATAGATCTGAGGAAACATTTTTGGCCCAAAACTGATAGATAAGAATTTCAAATATTGCTGTGACATGATCTTCAGGAAGAATAACGTCCATCTCTGCAAAACGAGCGATAAGTAACATCCCATTGAAAGGATCGCGGACGGCTATGGCAGAAGAAAGGCCTTGCTGGCATTGTCTTTGCTGTTCTTCCCGATCCAATAGTGGTATGAGATAGAGCAGCAATAGGTTTTGTGAAAATTCCTCCAAATCCCAATGAGCATCTAAAAAAGAAGTTATAACCAAGGGCAAAGACTTGTGTGGAGATAATTCTTTCTCCCCGGAATAAATATGAATTAAAGCCCTTACAAGTAAACTTTCTAATTGCCTCATCCTATCGGTATTTTTGATCTCTAAATTGATAAGAATTATCCCTAATAATTCTTGTATTGTGTTTTGAGGAGAGTTCAAGCCTAAGCAAAGGCTTAATATTTCCAATAGAAGCTGTTCAGAGTATGCTATGAAAAGATGGTTTTTATTTTCATAAATGAAAGGAAAAATCTCTTTTATAAGACGTAATTGATGTTCTGCATCCAGTCTCGTAAGCAATATTTGAACATAGTGAATGACTGCTCGAGCGCTAGTGTCATCTAAGCTATCTCGTTCTAAGGCCAAGGTAAATAGGTAGTTTACAAACTTTAGGGTTTGTTCAAAAGGAAGCTCCGGTCCACACAGAGGTTCATTTCTTTTCAGTGCTTGTGTAATTGCTGAAGCCTGGTCCTGGAAAGTTAAAACTGCTTTGGCAATATGCACTGGCATAGACTGTGGCAAATAGAAAAGTGCGGATAGTGGAGATTCAAAAAAAGGCCTGCAAGAAAGATGTGACTGAGGTGATAATATTGTGCTAATTTCCATTTCTAAAATTGAATACAATCCCATCTCATATAAGCTCACAAATACATTTCTAAGCTGCTCCTTTGATTCCTCTATTCCATTGCTATTTGAAATTGTCCTAAGTACCGGCATGATGCATAATTCAGAGATTTCATAGCTGACCTTAGAACGTAAGGTAGAATCTGTGTCTCTTTTAATAAGGGCTGAAAGGACATCCAAAAAGTGTTTTGTTATTGCTAAATAATTTTTCCATAAAATCGATGTATCAATCTCCGGATGAGTGATACTTAATTTCAAACTCAATATTTTAGTGAAATAACCTGCAAGAGTAGTGAAAAGACTCAGAATCCCCTTTGCATCTATTTCCTGCACAGAATTCACATGATCGCTAAATTTTTCGAAAACATTCAAATGTACGTCAAGTGCTCTTAAACAACTAAATTCAGTAAAACCCTTTCCAAAAACATGTCCCTGTGGAGTTAAGTGTTCGATGAAAGAGGAAAGAAGCTCTAAAGAATGGAAAGAAGATATAATTTTCTTATAGAAAGAACAAAGTTTATCAGGGTTTTTTCCATATAAATCCAGGATATAGACCCCGTGAAAAAGTGTGTCAAAGAAGATAGGAGCTTCAGTCGTATATCTAAGACATATCACATCTGCAAGATAGTTTATTCCTTGATCAACAGGATCCTCTTCTATAGTCTCTAGCTTATTTTTATTCCAGGCGAAGCGATCAAATACAAGATGGAAGGCTGATAAAGCTTTTTTGAGTTCATCAGGAGAATATAACTTAAATCCTGAGAGCGAGTTGATAAAGGATGAAATATTTCTTAAACTGAATTTTTCGTGTAGTTTAACTAATTTGATAATATAAATTTCTATGGCATGCTTTAGCCAGCTGTTGTCAGAAGCAGATATGCTGCTAATTCTAGCAAGGTGAAAGCAAAAAACCTCTTGTATACATTCAATAGACTTATCCCTATCATCGTCTGAATTTTCAGGGAGATTCAATTTCTCATATAACTTTTCTAATACTTCTTCGAAGAGAATATGCTCCCATAAGGAGTTTTCAAATGAAGTATACAATAGGGCATATAAAGTACAGAAAGATGCCGAGGGCTGTTTCAATTCACATACATTGACCAACCACCCTAATCCCCTTCTAACATAGCAATCGGCTAATTCAGGATGATGCAGTAGAGCATTAGATGAACAGGATAAGGCGGTGATCTTCTCTTCAAATGTATAAGTGCTATTTTCACTAGCACTTTGCAATAGGTCAAAAATAAGACTCTGAGCATTTTCATTAGGAAGTAACCCTTCTTTAAAACATCGATTTAGTATTTGGATCAGAGGTACGAAGTTTTCCGCTTTCTTTGTGCAGTGATTTATGAGAGCCAAAACTTTTGTCTGCTCATCTCTTATGATCAAGCTAAGACTTTCCCAAATTGGCACACAACGATGAAGTATCAAGAAGGTTTCCTGAGATAACATCTCCGACTGTTCAAAACGTAGAAGCCATCTCAAAGCAGGCAATTGATAGGTCGAGTCTGCTATCACAAAACGATTTAATGCCTGTAAAAGACGGTAAAGGGAACTTTGGAAATTTTCGGGCCACTTGTTTATAGATGAAAGTAATTGTGCACATTTGTGGGGAAGCGGCCCTACATTATCATCGTTGAGATGGGAACATAGGGTAGCAAATAGGCTGTTTGAAAAATCTTGGCTGCCCAATTCCAGGGCAGGATGAAACAAATCCTCGATGTAATTAATGATTGTTGTTTTATTCGTTTGAATTATTACATAGAGGTTCCAGAGCCTTGTTAAATACAAATTGAAATCTGTAGGATTTCTGAAGGCATGTTCAATCAATATTAAACGTAAATTTTTAGAAAGTGATTCATTAAAAGAAAGTTCTATGGCTTCAGGATGGATCTGTAAAAATTTCTCAAAGTTATCCTTGCTTTGGAAGAAAATATATTCAAGCGCAGGAGCATAAGCCGCTAGGATTTTATCCTCATTTAAATCTAAAGGGAATTTCTTTGAGAACGTTATGAAACCTTCTACAAACCCCTGGATTTTTTTTCTCTCGATGAGCTTACACCATAGTTTTGTCCAGTGTTGAAGGGAAACATGCTCAGCAAATGCTGGCATTTGCTTACTTAACAAATCAAAATTCTCTTTTGTAAAGTTTTCTAGACAATGATCTACCCATTTCTTGAAGTTCTGCGAATCACTTTTCAGTTCAAATAACGCCTGTATTTCGCCTACTTTGCCGGCATTAAGTGCTGCGTCAAAATTTTCTTGGATGATTAACTCGAGATGAGGGTGATTAAACCAACTTTTTAAAAGCGTCAAGAGCCTGATAGTATGGCTATATTGGCTGCTGTCAAATAGTCCGATGACTTCAAACAAATCCTGTTTGAACTTATTCGAAGCTGCAAAACCTGGCGCTATACTTAGAGCAATAACAAGATCCAAAAATAGGAAAGCTTGGGAAAAGTGCTTTCTATGCCATGAAAAGTAAAATACCTCTAATAGAAACTCTACATTCGAGGATGATTTCAAATAGTCGGGGGCTTTCTCGGCCACCTCATTGAGTTGAAGAGGCTTGTGACATTCCTCCAAAGCCTTTTCAAAGCTATCAACCACCATAAACGAGTACGGACTTCTTTCTAGATCCACATTCAACTGTTTCAAGTTTGCCGGAAAAGAAAAAATATTTCCCTTTAGCATATGCACACACTTTAAATAGGAAAAAAAGGCTTTCCGTCTACGTCCATTTATTAGTTGGTTTTTCAGCGCTGCGGCGAAAGGGACAAAATGGTTCGGAGATAGCTTTTTGAGATTTACCTCTCTGATATGCTTAAGATTTTCACCCACAATGACTGACGTAGCTAATCCAATTTGTTTTTCCTCTTTGTTGGCTGAAGCAGCAACTCCTTTTAAAATACTCAGAACGACTCTTTCACAATGTTCTTTTGAAACTTTATTCTTATGCGCAGCATTAAGCCAACGAGTTGCACATTTAAGCCAACAGTTCATACCTAATTGAGCAGGGGCATTTTCTGCAGATATCCACTGTAATGCATACAACAGGTACACAGAAGCCTTAGGCAGGTTCGCCCATCTACGCGCTAGTTTAAAAGCCAGCTGAGAAATCACAGGACTAAAGTCTTTCAGGGGGGTGAGCTTTATAAGCAAGCTTGCGGCAATATCCCAATGGTTTTTCAAGAGTACCTTAAGTACTATTTCCTTTTTGGGCACATCCAAATGAAGCTTTAAAGGTTTATTTTCTAATTGTGTGTGTGTTAGGAAAGCCTGCAGAAAGTTTGCGCATAATTCGCTTTTAAATTGGGGCGCTTTTCCAAATGCCTCGCAGATTGTCTGTATTTTAACAAAAGTATAATTAATAACCGGATCTGGGATTTCAGGATGATTTCTCAGCCATAATACAGCGATCTCAGCACAAAAATGAGCTTGAGCAATGTGGTCTGAGCTCCATGTCTTAACCTTTGTTTCTTTGAAAAACGTTTTATCTAAGCTATCCCAAACCCAATCGATAGCCTTCTCTTTTATTTTCCCATCTAATTCTACTATCAGCGTAAGCAGCACCCTTTGTAAAAATACATTTTCCGAGTGCAATGTTTGTACAATGGCTTCTTTTAAATACCTCTCATAGCAGGCAGAGGAAGTAGGATTCATCAAGATTCCAGCTAGCTTGGATAAACCCTTTATGGCGGAAATTAGATCCCCTGCAGTTAGGTAGTTTTCAATACAGAATAGCCTAAAGTCTATGAGAGTTTTTTCAACTTCTAGAGGGGGAGAATTTCCTTCTGAAATGCTCTTCTTTAATTTTTTCCCTTCCTGGATCTTTTGAGGAATGTTGCTTGAAAGCAATTCAAAGATAATAGGATGTAGCAGTTCGCTACAATAGGCGGCCCAGAGTTTTTCATCTTTTAATAAGGCGATATCAAAACTGTTTATGACCGCCAACTTATCAATACTAGGAACAAGAAGTGCATTCTTGGCTAGTTTTAGAAGCACCGGTAAGCCTATAGTATAACTTTTGCGATGTGAAAAAACCTCGTGTAAGAGTTCCGGTTTTTGATCTACAAATGAGAGAAGCTGTAAATCATCTAAATAAGATGAAAAAAAGGGAAAATCTGTAGAAGCTGTGGTGAGAGGAAGTTTCTCGATAGACAATGAAACTAGTTTTTTTACCAATTCTGTCTTCTCAGGGTCTTTCGAGGTTAATTTTAAAAATCGTACGGCTTCTTCCGGTGCTGTTTGTACCAGGATATTGAACACTTCTTCAATTTCATCTTCGCTTGCGAATGAGATAGCTTTGGAATGGAATTCTGAGTTATCTGCTGCAGCAAGGGCTGATCCCCATTTTGCATTTTTACAAAAAGCCTCCACTTCCTTCTCCCAGGCAGGAAGTGCATTCATGCACAATAGTTTCTCCATTAAGCATCGAATAAATGTATCTTTACTAAGCCAAGGGAACGCCTTTTCTATAAAAAATTTCCCTGCTGAAGTATTTTCATGCAGAGCAAAAACGGCTGTAATAGCAAATGCTATTTGGCAAAGAAAAAGATTTTCAGAAGAAAGAAAAGTTTCAAGCTGAGTCCGTAAGAGGGCGAATTCTTCAGGTTTAAGGGGCGCATACTTGCTTAAGGATGACTTACCGCGTCCTGAATAATTCTCAGCATCAAAATGTCCTATGAATAACTGTGATAGTGCATTAAACTTGCTTAGGTCATTGTCCTGCTTGCACTTGATGTATAGTGCCTCTATCGTTTGGATAGACTTCTCTAATTCTAGCGGAATATGCAGGTAAGTATTATTACACAGCAAATAGCGCACTGTAGGCTTCTTCTCCACTTCCGTATATACCACATTTGCCCCTGCTCCCGTCTTCTGATGGCAAGGCATCCCTAAATGAAGTACTCCTAATACTCCCAATACAGCCTTCAAATGTACTGCAGATACTTCACTGTCAATTCTTCCCAAACAAATATCTTTCGCAATTCCATACAAATGCTCTTTCGATTTGATAAAAGTTTTTTTCCAAACCTGTAAAAATGGTTCTGTCAGCTCTTCAGGCGATTCAGATTCTAATTTTAATAACATTCCCACTTTAGCAAATAGAGGCGAGCTATTATGCGAACTTGAAATATTCCCAATGAGATAGATCACTGTTTCAGCAGGATAGGGCATATTCCATAAGCACGTTTTCCAGAAGGACTGGAATACCTTCAGATGCTTGGAAAAAACCGTGGCATTAGGGCAGATACTTTCCTGTACTAGATTTGAACTGTATACCAGAGCACCGCGATAGTCTTTCTCTTCAGGAGACTTGGTATGAGTAATTTTTAATGATTTGTGGATAAGGGCTTGGGCAGGGTGGGCGCCTCCTTCACAGATAATTTTTATTTGTAACTTGTCAGCCGCTTTAGTGACAGAACTACCGACAACCCTTATTTGTATGTTCGAATAGGAAAATAAACAAAATTGGCCACGCTTATCCTTATTGACCTGGTCTACACCCTCAAAGGCAATGTGTGTATAGTCAGAGCCTTTTCCTCTGACATCTAGCTTGAAATCCTCTTTGATTTTCTTCTTTAATAGCGCGTAATTCATTGCATAGAGCGATCTTCTTTCCTCAGGAGTTTCATGGATATAGATAGCATCAACAACAAGACGTACCTTCTCATCCCATTGTTCCGTCGAAGAGATGCTTCGACCGTCAAAATCGGAAGGCTTAAGATCTAATTGTTCGAGAATTTTGGGAACACATAATGCCTGAGCACCGCCGTCTTTTAAGATGAGAACACGATTATCAGGACCCAGAAGTTCGATGACGGTGCTGCCCGCCACGGCGAATTCAGTTATCGGGGTAGCCCGAGCTTCAGCATTGAGATACTGCGATTCCCAAATTTCAGCATTGGTCGTTGTTCCACTGCCTTTTTTTATCGGGGTTAATAGTTTTTTCTGCAGGGCTTGGGTAATGTAAGCAATATCTAAGATATCTTGATCGAATTTTTTTACCGGACCGATAAGCCAATATTCCTCATCGACACAGCCTGAATTACGAGCAAAAGCCCTTAGTTCATCTTCCTCAGTCTCTCCACAAACAATGAATACTTGTTCCGGTTCTGGAGTGTCGGGAAGTTCCTCTATGCGAAGAGGGGTAGGTAATGCTTCGATAGCACTTAAAGACACAGGATTTTGAAATCTAGGCGAAGACATTTATTTTTTTTAATGACAATTAAAATGCAATCTATCTTAAACTAGACTTAAATTAATTCACAAATTAGAAGAATTTGCGATATCCCAATGAATATATTGGGCATAGAGCGCAAAAACAAAAAATAAAATATTTTTAATACATATTCTAATTTGCTTTACGAAACCCCAATAGTTTATGAATAAAGTCAGTGTTTTCACTCAAGGAACTGCTTAGTAAAGGATTTTCAAATATATAGTTTATTGTTTTCTTTCCCATAGGCAGATTCATGATCGTTTCGCACCAGTGAATCAGTAGCGATTGTCGAATGGAATATTCCTCCGAATGGGTGTCAAAATTATCTCGCTGCTTTTGAATAATCAGTTTTGTAAAGCTCTGTATAAAACAAAAATCTGTAAGTTTAGCAAATAAATTAATGAAAGTGTTTAATCCTCTATAATACTTTAGAAAATCCTTCATAAGGAGATAACTTACATCGAATTTATTAAAAAAATTGATGACAAGTCTTCCTAAAGCCTTCTCACTTTCAACATTCCTTTCCTTGCTATTCTTAAAATGAAGTTGCAAAGCTTCCGAAATGCTAATAACTAGAGGGTAATTTAATGGATCCTTCGGATTTATATATCTATTAGCACTATCCACGACTGTTTCTAGGACTATAATGTTATCTTCCAGATCGCATGCTGCATTGACTAATGGAAGAAGTACGTTATTGACAACTTCAGACTCTACAATCGAATTTACACGTGGCATAAGCACATTAATAAAGCGGCAGGCAATTTCCAATCTGAAGGTATTCTTAACCTGTACTTGATCTTTCATAAGGGCATAAAAATCTTCCGCTTCCATTACATTAGGCAAATTGTCACTACCATTGATGATGGAAGAGATTATTGCTATGTACTCCGCTTGTTTAGGAGCAGCTTCCCATATTCCTCTACTCTCATCCTTGTTCATCACTTCCATCGCTAATGAGAAATGATATGTTAGTTCATGTTGATTCTGAGATAAAGGTGCTAAAATATAGGCTTGAAATGCTTTTCCAACTATTTCAGCCTCTAACGGATAAGTTTTTGCTAGCCTTGAAATAATTTCATGTCCCCAATCTAAGAGCATATTAGTTTGTAAATGTGTCTTCTCAGTTTGGTTTATCAAAATATCTAAGAGCATTAAATTCAAAGCTAAGCTTCTATTGGCATTCCAACAATAACTCTCAATACATTGAGGGAAGGGATCATTCGAAGATGCGACCTTACTACGCGTTTTATGGGCAAAGATATCTATGACTTTCCTAAATAATTTCTCTGCCTCAGCTTTTTTACCCGTAGAGATATAATGCAGTACTAAGGGCTGTATAAAGGCCCGAGCTATTCTTGGGGCATCTTTTCTTCCCTCTATCCCATCAAAAATTTTGCCTAAAGCATTCGTCCAAAGGAGCTCAAAATTAGGGTCCGAGCAAAAAGGAGAGACATGACATTTCAATACGAGCTCAAGGATCAAAATCATTCCATTTTCATACTCTTCCTTTGCTATGAGTCCTTTATCTTTTGCTTTACCCCACACCTTACATACAACTAAAGGAGCCCCCGTTTGCGACAAAGCTTGGAAAATACTTTCTTTCGCTTCATTGAACCTTTTCAACTCATTCATCAATAGAGAGCTTTGGACATATTCCAGAGTAAAATCAAACAATTCCACAGCTTCATAATATAACTTGTCGTATCCAAATCCCGCCAAGCTTACAACATATGTGAAAAACAGCGGGGTTATCTGCGTACTCTTCATCAAAATTGCATTGATTTGCTTTGTTACTTTGAGAAACTCTTTTGTGACAGTATTTCCTTGTTTTACAATATCCAACGCACGCTTAAGCAAAAGTGCATACATCTGTAAAAATATTTTAGGGTCCTGATCTTGGAGATGCCTTTGGACTAATCTAAGTGCTTTAACGATAGTTTCCATATCATTGGCCTGAATAATCTGCCGCAAGTACATCCCGTCATAGCGGCTGAATGCCGGATTATTCAACAAAATGTTCAGTAGACGATTTAAAGTCTCAGCATTGTATGCCTTAAGGTAACTACCATTCTCTAAAACTTCTGCTTTAATCTCTGAGGAGTGCGCAGCTAACTTGTCTAGATTCTCCTCAGTTATTTCTAGCGGCAACTCAAGGTGAATTTTGCTTTTATTAAAAACTGTCAGAAGTGCCGAAAATAATCTAGCTTGCAGTGATAGGTTGTCTGCAAACTTTCTTTCCATACTAATCCTTTGGATAAGCTGTATTACATTCGAATCTATATTCTCTACATTACATTTTTGAATGATCAAGAGGATCTCATTCCATATAGAGGCGTCAAATATTTTATATAGTTCTACAATTTCAAAAATAAGAGTAATATCTTTGAGTGAATCAGGTCGCAAGTACTTCTGAAGTAGTGATTTAACAGGAAATATATCTGCGATCCACTTCATTTCATCCAGTTCTTTCACAAAAGATAATGATTCCTCTAAAGAAGTGAAGTTTTGTACTTTTTTGAAATAGGCTTTAGCTTGCTTTTCTGGATGGGTTTTTTCTATTAAGTCCACTAAAGTACACAGCGTAAACCATTCTTTGTGTTTTAAAGAGAGGTGAAAAATAAAATCTACTTTCTTGTGGATATCAGAAGGAAGATTTTCGAAATTGGTTTCCTGATAAGCCGACAGATATTTATCAAGCCACATAAAAGTGTCTGGAACTAAGCCCTGTTTATAGAATGCTTCGGCCATTTCATAATAGAATTCAATGCCGAAGATAAGGGTTTTGATATCACATAAATCCTGTAAAAATATCTCGTCCAAGATATCTTTAAATTCCTTAAGGCGCGTAGTTTTTTTATCTTTGAAAACTGTTTTTAGATAGGTAAGGAGAGAGCGTTTTATAAGATCTTTCACCTTATCATCTAAACTATCCAAGGTCTCTTTGGTGCAAAAGCCAAGGGTTAACAATAACAGGGAATTGTCACGAATAGTTTGCGAAGTGTTATTCCACAAAAGCACAAAGATTTCTTTGTACACTTGCAACTCATCAGAATCAAGCTCTCTTTCCTTGCGTTTGTTTTTTTGTTCAGTAATCATTCCTAGAGTATCTACTAGAGTGTCCATATACTCTTTGCTTAGGGCTTTTTTTAACGCCCTCTTTTCAATGTCACTCTTTATCGTTCTTAAGAGCATTTTTTCAAGGATATCATTTGCAACATTTCCATTCTCACCATCCCGCATTGCTCTCAATCTTAAGAGGGTTAAGATCTCAAGAGATAGTGAATATCTTTGAAAAATATTTTGGTAAACAGGATGGGTAAGCAAATATACTAATTGCGTACTAAAAAGAATCTCTGTGCTGCCTGCAAATATTGGGGATCGCAAAAGCATTGTGAATACTGTATCGACGCTCTTCTTATCTGCATCCCCAAAATCATCTTTTAAGATATTTATGAAAATTAATGCATACTCGTACTGTTCATTGAGCAACGCACCCTGCACGCACAATCTAATGACACGATTTCTTTCCGAAAGATCATCCATAAGGAAAAGAAATGAAGTTATCCAACTCAAATAGGCTTCTTGTTGAGTTTTGACCTGGTGTTCAACAAAAGCAGTAATAGTCTTGCAAAGTGTTTCCTTGACAAATTCATTACCGAAAATAACGCCTTTATTTTTAATGCAAAAGGCAACTTTTTCATTGCGGATAGGCTCTTTCAACCAGAATTCAAAACCATCCATAAGTTTAATTAGAGTAGAACAGAAGCCCTTCTCTTCTTCCAGGATCAATATCTCCATTGCATTCAAAATTGTCTCATGGACAGCTTCAATATCTTGTTTAAAATATCCCTTGTTGGAGAGTGTTGTCAGATGAACAAGATGGGATTTACGTTCATTTAACGTAAGAGATTGTTTTACAATAGCTAACAGAAGGTCTTTATGCCTTTGTCTAAGTTCATCAGGAATGTCATTGCAATCATTGCTTTGATTAACCTCTAAGACTATTCTCGATATATAATCTAAGCAAAGTAACATTGATTCCTTGCTTTCGCTTCTATCACAATAATCAAAAGCTTCTCGTAATGCCGTTTCAGCTGAATAGACTTTAAGGAAATGTATGATTGCATAGTCTCTTGCCTCATTCGATAGAAAAGGGAAAATATCCAAGGGATGCTGAATAATGGAACCCTGAATATACACACCACAGAGCCAGTTTCTATTAATCCCACCGCATCTTTCAGCAATAGCTGTGACTTCTACACATATTGTCAAAAGCTTCTTAGATAATTCCATATCCTCCCTAAGGAACTGCGAACGACTAATGGGCTTCACACAAAGATGATAGATATTATTTAGAATAAATTGTATCAACTCAGATTGCTTATCATTAAAGCTTGTTGAATTCATCAAACAGAATTTCATAGTATCTAAAGTCATACTCGCAAAATTATGAAATAATTCTCTGTTGCTCGTATCGTTGCTATTAAGAACGAAAAAATCTTTCTTTATTAAACGATGAAAAGCCTGGAATGCGGATATTAATTGTTCATAGCTAATCTGCAGAGAGGTGAAATGACTAGAGTTAACATTTAAAAATTTTCGGAGGCAGATGAAATGAAGTCCAAGGGCTTTAGATTTATTCCCAGAACTCCACCGTTCCCCCAGTACATGCTGGTTATTGTTGATATAATTTAAGACCAGGAGAATCTCATCTACAGAGGAGCCAAACAAATATAAATGCTCCAATAAAGATATCTGTTCATCCGCATTGTCTTTAAGAATATCTTTTACATTGGAATATCTCTTAATAATACCGAACAAAACTCCAAATGGGACAGGATCAGCGTGCGCTGCTTTTATAAAAAGATATTTTATGCCGCTAAGAATTTGTTTATTATCGTATTTCTTAAGGATAAAACTGGAATCTTGCGAGAAAATTTCTAATGCTATCAAGAGCATTGGATCTCTTTTAAGGATATTCAAAAGAGGAAGAATTTTTTCTACATTTACGGGGTTTTCAAAGGATGAAGATAAAACCAAGTGTTCTATTGTATCATATACAAGCTCCAAGGTTCCATTGTCCAACACACACTTGACCTCAGCAAAGCACTTTAACAAGAGCATTAGGACAGAATTAGCCACGGTCCGTTGTTCCCTTGTCAACATTCTGCTTTGCACGGCCTGACTTATTTGGAGAACAAAAGTGGTCACAAGATTTTGGTCAGGAGCTTTCACATCAATTAAATTAATAATACGATTAGAGTAATTCAGAAATACACTTAAGTCTTCTTTCGAAGTAAGAATTCTGCATGTCGTTATCACACTGGAAGTATAATAATCTTTATATTCAGAGCTTTGTGTAAGATGAGCCGCAGAATCTAAGAACTTATCCATCCGTTCCCTATCTACGCACAGGGGGTTTGGGTTGTTTTCATCTAAAACAAAATGAAGAGAAAATAACTTGGACAACAATTTGCCATACTTGTCCTTTGCAATAGCGTCACTTTGATATATCTGAGCAAGGATAGAATATATTTCGTTAAAGTTCTGCTCACTACATGCTAATACATCGATAAGTGCATCAAATTTCTGAGAGTTCTGCTCTATAAAATTCGCACATTGAAGGGGATAGAATTTACTAAATTGTGAAAAGAGATAGAAGGTGAAAAAACCGGCTTCTTTATTCTCAACATGACGAAGCAACCAGTTTAACGTTACATCATACGAAACCATTTGACCGGCATTTACATACAAAATAAATAAGAATAAATAAAACTTGGTATTAAAATGCTCTGGCCAGTGCTCCAATGCATTTAATTGTTCTTCGTACTTCTTACGTACGCTCGCTGGGTCCGATTTAATGCGTTCTTTGTAGTGCTCCAAGATATTTTCAATTAGGAAATCGTCGCGGTGCTTAAAGCTATAGGCAAAGAGGGATGCGGCATATTTTTCAGTGATATTTACATCTAAAGGCAGCTGTTTAAGGTTAAGCCATAGAGACCATATCCTTTTTCCCTGTCCCTCGACATATTCTCCGGTCAAAAGCCTATCCAGCAATAACTGAGAAAGATGAAGACGTAAAGAGGAGTTTGTAGTAGATCTCAGAGACATCTGTTCTAATTGCTGCAGGTTAGCATTGAGAAATAAAGGCAGCAACGGAGATTCTTGTAGGAAAAGAACATTAAGGACTAAAGCATAGATTTCTTCCAGAAGTGGATCACCACCTTTAAATGGATAAGAAACGCTGAACAGAGGGTAACACTCCAAGAGCTCTGCATACAGCTTTTTAGAAGTTCCTATAACCCAAATCTGCTTCCACATCTGAAGAGAGCATTTATGAGGGTTTTTCTTTAACAATTGGTTGATATAGTCAAATTTCTGAAGGTCCAATTTAACTAACAAACCTTTGATAACAGCATCTGTCAGATCTTTGAGATCATCGGAAAACAAACAGATCTTTGCAGCTAAAACAAAATTCTCTTTTGCACAGGAAAAGCGAAATAACGATTTAAAACAGTATTTCCAGTAAGCATGCGTAGAAGAACCTTCCACCGAATCTTTCAGCTTAATCAGTAGTTCTAAAATGCATTCTGTACAGGCGTTACCTTCCATCAATTCGATACACTCGAGTATCTCAAAAGCCATTGATGAAGCTATTTTTTGTCCTTTTTCATTAAATGCATTTGCAAATTGTTCAAAAATCAATAATGCTTCTTTGAACTTTTCTTCCTTCCATAAGCGCCTGAATACCTGTATCAGAAATACATTGTTCTTAGGTGAGTCCACATTAGAAGAAAGGATAGCTCCAACGGATAACGCTAGGGAGTGTAGTTTTTGCATTGCATTACGCTGTGCAGAATGACGCAAGCTCAAAGAACAATACATAACCAATAGGATATCTTGCGTAAATAACGACTTCAGATTTGAATAATTCGGCTTTTCTAGTAATGAGAGTAATGTCAATACAAGGACAGTATTCTTTGAAGGATCTACATGTTCTTTATTATTTCTTACATAATCCATCCATTCTTTGATAACCTTCTCTACAACCTCCGATCCTATATGATCCTGCAATCTATTTACTTCGTGTAGCCAACGACAGACGCAACCTAGCCAGATGGAATCACCTAAAAAAATACGATTGCTGCTTTTAAGCCAATTTGCTGCCTGTTTAAGCTGTGAAGGATCGTTTTTCCATTGGCGGGCAAAACTGCGGATTAACCGCCGCTTCAATGAATGTGGAGAACTCTCCAGGAATTTCATTTCTTTGGAATCAGTAAGCAGCTTATTCAAAGCAAAACCAGCAAGGTCCAAATACTTTTCTTTTAAAGCCGTTTCAAAGAAGTGAATAAGATTTAAACCGGTCAATTCGATGGAATGGAATTTTATCTTGATTTGAGTATGGTTACTCAACGCTCTGTACAATAAGATAACTTGAGGGATATTAACTGGAAGCTTTTGTAATAGGGATAATAGAGCCAATAAGCTGTCAGTATGGTTCTTTAGTTCTGTTTTATGAATTGAAGGCGTAATCTCTAACCATTTGAGGCTGATCTGCAATAATGCCGGAATAGATTTTGAATACTTATCTTCAGTCGCTTCCTTACTTTGTATGATATAAGCACTGCAGCCTATCCAAATCGATCTATGGATTTTGTCGAAGGTTTTAAGATCCGGGTTTACAAAAATACGCGCCAAAAGTTCCACAGCATGCGGGGTAGATATTTCACTGATAAGATGCGTGGTCAAGGAGAGAGCCGCAGCTTCCAGTCTTACTTTGGCTGCTGCGTCTAGGGGCATTGCAGCCAACTTGAAGAGTTTTTTTACTGCCTCATCAGACTTTTTCAGCCTTACAGTTGATTCAAGAGAGACTAATCTGTAATGTATTTTAAAGGCAGGATCTAAAAGCGGAGCTAGTTCTGCATTAGATAGCTCTTTTTTCAACTGTTCCTTAAGATTCTTCCCTGCCTCTACAAAAGCGATGTCCTCAGAACTCAGAAGTTCCATCGCTATAGGTAAAATTATCTCTTTTTCACAGCGCTGCCACAAATCCGCTAAACTTTCTTTTTCACTTTCTAGAATCTCTATAATGGTCATTTTATCTGTTTTCGGGAGACTCACCGCTTTAAGGCAACACTCAAATAAATCATGCTTGTTCATCCCAACGCTATTGTCTCTTACTTTGACCAATAGATCTGCTAACATGTCCTGACGGTCAGAGATACAAAACCTAATCACATGCGAGTTGTGAGGAGCTATTGCATAGAGGACTTCAAATTTTGCTTGGAGGATTTCTCTAGGAGCTTTCTGAAAACATTTATCTATGAATACTTCTGTCAGTGCTTTTGCTTCTTCTTCGTCTTTAATTCTATCTAGATAGTCTAATGCAGCGGCAGCGTCCGCTTCCAGAAGCAAATGAAAGAAACTTTTCGACACTTTCTTTTGCTGCATCTCCATCGCAAGCCTGCATAATTCGGGTTTTCGTGTTGCGGCTAATGCGTGGGGTATGTTCTGTCTTTCACATTCGTGTTCTATCAACCCCCATTGTGTTTCAGGGCTTTGTACACACAGTATTTTTAAAATTATATAATTTCTAATTTTGTCGTCGAGATTCAACATATCGTGCAAAAACAAACTTTTCATTGCTTCCGCATCCCCTAGCTCGCTATAAACAGCCCACATATGCGCTGCTGCAGCTCTTAAAACAGGACTAGGACTTTCAGACCAAGTTTGTAAGGCGACTTTTACATCGGTAAAACTAGAGGGGATTTTTGTTTTAAATTGATACAGACGCGAAGGTCCGAATCCATCAAATAATTCATTATCGCATATCTTCTCTAACAGCCCAAAGACCAGGGTAGAAACTTCGGAAGGAATTTCTCTAGCATTTGCTAAATAATATTTTTCAATGACTTCAACAGCTTTTTCAAAATCCAGGGGCAGGTGAAGATAGACATCCGTCCCTACTTTAAACTGTGCAGACGGCACCCCTTCTTGTTCAGTATAAATAACTTCGTTCTCATCATAATTCAGCCCGTCATAAGGCATAGCTAAATATGCAGCCCCTACAACTGTTAAAAATGCATTAATAAGCTCTGCAGGACATTTGCTATCCAAGCGCAGTTTTAATATCACTTCTAAAAGGCTATTTCCATTTCTTTCATTATTCAGAAAGAGATTTCTCCACACTTCTTGAAATAAAGCAGAGGAAATAACAGGAGGCTTGCCTTCCACATTTAAGGCATTTATTGCACATTCAAGCTTTAGTAAAACGACTGCTAAAGCCTCATCTACACTCTGCTTGTGGTGTGACTGCACTACATTACGTAAGGTGACAGCAATCTGATCGGCTTTTTTTATTTTCCAGACGAGTATAAGTGATGAAATAAGCTCTTCAAGCTTTGCCCTTGAAATAGTCCGCTTATCCGCCACCATGGCTGAACAATAGACGATAGGAGCTGTATAGTTTTTCCCTTTGGGGTCCAGGTCAAAATAACCATATGCCTTATGCACCAACGCTTTGGCCGGATGTGCATTATTTCCGCAAACAACCTTTATTTTTAGATTATCTCCACTAGGAGTTAAGGAATCGGGGTCTATTTCCAGCCATAGATTAGAACTATCTGCCAGAAAAGGTGTTTTTGGAGTTCCAATCCCTTGGTCTACTTTCGGTTGACGCACTAAAAAGTATTCCCCTAAGGTAGGAACAACAGTATATCTTAAGATTTCAGTTAGAAGGTTCTCTAAAACACCCCATTCCTCTTCATAATAGAGGCTTCTTTGTTGCTGCGAACTGCTTGCTAATAGAAAATCGACCAGCATTTTAATGTTTTCATCCCAACTGGTGACAGCGGGTATCGCTCTAACGTCTAAGTCGTTGGATTTCTTTCCTAGATTTTCTTTCGCAAAATCCGTATTCAGTGCCTCGACTTGTGCATGATTGAAAATACGTGTACGGTTTTCCTCGTCTAACACTTCAATTGCAGTGCTACCTACTATGCAAAATTTAGGTAGGGGTGGCTTTTTTTCCGCAGGGATATCTTTCGATCGATATTTTGCTCCTTCTCGTATAGCAATCCAACGCTCTATGAGTGTTTTCGTCCCAAACTTAGTATTTACTAAGTAGTCTTTAACATTTTTACAAAGGATTTCCATGTCTAAGATGGAATTATCAAAGGGAGGGGGAGTATTTGTAAAATTTGCGGTATTGTCTATGAGTCTTGTATTCAGAGCGTAAGCCCTGCCTCTATCGCCAGAGCTTTCTCGAGGTAAAATCAGGGGGGGAGCACCCGTAGGTATATTTCTTATGGGATCATATATATCTAATGAACAAAAATTAGAAGAATTAACAGATAAATTATTATTATAAATTGAAGTCATAACGGAAAAATTACTATTTTAAATAATTAATCCGTTATATTAACTCTAATTTATATTACAGTCAATATTAACTATTTATTACGCTCTTGTAATTTTTTTAATTCATCAGATACACTTTTTGATTCAGCATTTTCAGCACGTCTTTCTATAGCATCTATTACTTTTCCGGGGGCTTTGTAAATAAATTGCACTACGCTGAATATTGCTTTAGATCCAGCAACTGAAATATCTTTCAATTTTTGAGTTTCTTCAAACTCTTCCATTTTAGAACTTAACTTTTCTTTTACCTCACCTATTTTTACTTTGGCTTTTTCCTTCAAACCTTCATTCTGCATTTCAATTTGTTCTTCTTGGCTTCCACTCTCTTCAAGATCACTCTCAAAATCATCCTCCAACATATCTCCGTCATCATCCGATGTTCTAGAATTTGAACTCAAATCTTTCCCTGTAATGTGTTTGCCGATTTCCAAATTTGAATACGCTTTGGTTTCCTTCCGCTCTGCTTGAAAATCGCTATATTTTTGGGAAGCGGATTTGACAGCTCCTTGCAAGCCACTTTTATCGTAAATCCATTTACATGCATTGGAGCCCAATTTACCTATTGTTGTCGCACCGGCTGCGATTCCCTTTCCTGCAACTGTTGCACCAATAGCGGCTGTATCTACAGCTTTATCCCACACTGCTCCGGCACCCCCACCGGATTGGGCTGGACTAGCGTTCATAATTACCTCCGTGTAATTTAACTCATGAATCCTTACTTTAATATTAAAACAAAGATTATAATATTAAAAAGTAAAAACTTAAACAATAAATTAAATTATATAAAGGATGATAAAAATAAGAATATTATTAGATACATAGAACCACGAACTAAGAAGGAATACTTAGTCCGTGGTTTAGAATTTTACTTGCTAGGTTCTAAGAGAGGGCTGCAGTTTTTGCTCTGCCACGCTTTTTGAAGAAGGGATAACTTTTTGTTAGATATTCCCCCTAGGAATTCCATCGCTTTGAGAAAACGTACTCGTGTACGGTCTTTCCCCAGCAAGGCCGCGGAATCAAAAAGTGGTGGCCCCTGGGATTTGCCCATTAGACTACCAAAAAGAATAGGCATCACGACTTTCTTATGATTGATTCCGAAAGCTTCCGCTATTTGGCGAGAAGCTTGATTTACACCGTCAGCTCCCCAGTTTTCCTGTTCATCTAGGCTCCAGATTATACACTGTATAATCATGCTTGCAGCTTCAGGAGTAATAGACTTAGGTGTTAACAGCTCTTGTGTATACTTCAGATGGTTAACAAAAAAGAAATCGCATAGCTCCATGAAATCGGCAAATGTCTTAATGCGCGTATGCACTAAGGGCATCAGTTTTTGCATGTATTCGTCGCTATAATTCCACTGACGCAGTCTATGCCAAAGTTGTTCTTCAGAAATGTTATTAATGAGGTAATGCTGGTTAAGCCATTCCAGCTTTTGGATATCGAATACTGCTCCGGAAACACCGATGCGGCTCACATCAAAAGCTTCTATGACCTCTTCTAAAGAATAGATCTCTTTATCATTAGGCATACTATAGCCCATCAAAGTCAAAAAGTTGATGAAGGCTTCGCGCAAATACCCGCTATCGCGATAGTAGAAAATGGAAGTGGGGTTGCGGCGCTTAGATAGTTTTTTGCCGTCTGTCCCTAAAAGTAGGGGCATATGCATAAATTGTGGGGGCTGCCATCCAAAGGCTTCATATAAGAAAACGTGTTTAGGAGTTGAGCTCATCCATTCATCCCCACGAATGACATGGGTGATTTTCATCAGGTAATCATCGACCACGTTAGCTAAATGGTAAGTAGGGAACCCATCGGATTTAAGCAGAACTTGGTCATCCACATCAGCCCAAGGCACTGTGACACGTCCCTTGATGGCATCCACATATTCGCATTCCCCTTTTAAAGGAACTTTAAGACGGATAACATAAGGGCGGCCTTCGGATTCGCGCTGGCTGATTTCCTCTACGCTCAAGTTGCGGCAGCGGCGGTCATAGCCGGGACGGTTTCCTAATTTGGATTGTAGCTCGCGCATTTCTTCCAGATCTTCTGCAGTACAAAAGCATTTATAAGCCATGCCTTTATCAAGCAACTTCTGTACGTATTCGCGATAGATCTCCGTGCGTTCTGACTGTCTATAAGGGCCGTAAGGTCCTCCTACATCCGGACCTTCATCCCATTGAAACCCACACCATTGCAAGGCTTTATAGATATTTTCTTCATATTCAGGACGGCTGCGTGTGCGGTCCGTATCCTCGATGCGCAGAACAAAAGTGCCTTTATTATGGCGGGCAAAGATGAGATTAAACAAGGCCATATAGGCTGTGCCTACATGAGGATCTCCTGTGGGAGAAGGGGCAATACGTACACGCACGCTCATTTCATTCATTCCTTAAATAAGATGTGTGCATCATTTTGCCCCATCCTGCAATTATTTTCCAGGACAAGTCAAACCTTTCAATACGATAAGGTCACGGAGGATGTTATAGGCCTCATCCAACTGATAATCGCTTTGGAAGACTTGTTTTACTTCTTCCTCATCGACTTCTTCTTCCGACTTCCCTTTCTTTTTCAGTTCCTTCAGGAATTCTTGGTACGATTTATTATGATCGATACGGTATTTGCTATTAGCTTTAAGCTTTGCCATAAGCTTGTCATCTTTAGGAATGCGCTGCTGCAGATTGTATTTATAGAATAAACTAATGCGCGCTCTCTGAGTAAAGGGTATATCGGAAAGATTATCATCATAGTTTTCTTTGATCTCGTCATTTTCAAGGGGGTGCTTAGTGAATTTCTCACCCATCTCCACTTCAGAAAGAATTCCTGGGACCACAATTTCCGACTGCACTCCCAATAGCTGCGGGGTTTTACCGGAGACGGTATAATATCTTCCCCGAGTGACTTTATATTCACCTTGAGGATTAACGCCGCCAGTAGTTGAAGGATTTAATGTAAATGTCTGAAAAGACCCTTTGCCATAGGTATATTCATCACCAATAACGATAGCCCTGCCATAATCTTGCAAAGTTTGGGCAACGATCTCGCTAGCGGAGGCGCTGCCTTTATTGACCAACACGACCAAGGGCCCATCCCAGATAGTCGTTCCATCGATATCCCTTAAGTGCTGTATTTGGCCATTTTCATCTTTTATGGAGACGATGACCCCTTTAGTGATAAATAGTCCTGCGACATTCACAGCTTGTGTAAGCATACCGCCCGAATTACTTCTAAGATCTAAAATAACCCCTTGTAGGGAATGCTCTTTCTTCATTTCCTCAAAAGCTTTTGTTAAGTCTTGAGCCGAAGAACTTTCCGGATCCTGGTAAAAAGAATGGAGGCGTAAGTAGGCAATTCCCCCTTCACCAAAGGGTTCGAAATTGGAGTCATAGCGGGTCTCTTTCAAGACAACCTCGCCGCGGACGATAACAATGTCCACCTTATACTCTTTTTTCTTCCCGTCCTTTTTATCTCCTTCAATCTCTTCGCGTATTACTGTCAGTGTGACAGGAGTCCCTTTTTCGCCACGGATCATATCTACTGCATCTACGATATCCATCCCTACAACCGGTTCGCCATTCACAGCAATGATACGGTCTTTAGCCTTCAATTCCTTTCCTTCAGCTGCAGGACCGCCATCAATGACTTTAACGACTGTAAAGCCATTCAAGTCATCCCTAAGCTGGGCGCCAATGCCGAACAAACGCTGCTGCACATTGATCATGAATTGCCGTGCTTCATCGGGTGTAAAATAAGCTGTGTGAGTATCTAAAGCGCTAGCAACGGCTTTTAACAAGTGAGTGAGCACAAGTCTTTTTTGGAAGTCAGGATCAGGATTAAGAAAATCTTCTTCGACTTTGGCTTGCCGTTTTGCGACTAGATGGGACATCTGTTCTTTATTAACAGCAGAAAGCTTAGAAAATGTTTCCAACTGAAGAGCTCTAAGTCGTGTAATGCGAACTTTTAATTCTTCAATATTTTTCGCCCAAGGCATGTCTTTAAATTCTTCTACCCGCACATCTTTGGGCAGTTCCGCATTGACGATTCCCTTATCAATAATACGACGCCTTAAAATTGCCTCGACCATGGCCTTATCTATTTTGGCAAATTCGACAAACGAGTTCTGTTTATAATCTTGAATGATCTTTTGTATTAATGCATCCGATGGATCAAGCCACGCAGAAATGTCGCTTTCGATGAAATAAGTTTTGAAGGGATCTATCTGATCTAGATAGAGTCCAAGCGTGCGTTTTATGACCTCTGCATTAAACTCTTTTTGGCTTGCGTGCATTTCCATAATCTCACGCAATTTACTCGCAGCCGATTGATCATCAATGCTCGGCAATTTAGCTTGGGTGTTTACGCTTATTCCAAATAGGAATATTACAAAGGCTATTTTAAAAAAAATTTTCGGCATGCTAGCTCCAATTCTCGCTACATGCAACATTTTTAACAGATTCTGAAAATTTTGGATGCAATTATTCTTTTAAAGCTTCATAATTTTGAAATTGAAGACCGTCAAGACAACAAAATTTAAAGTTTGTATTAATTTTATCTTGCTTTTTCAATAAGTTAAATGATAAAATATTGACTTATTTATATTAATAACAATACATAAAAACAAAATTCATAATTACAAGGAGGTATTATGCCTAATAAAAGTAATACGCTTGCTAAAGTTAAAGCAAAACGTAAAGCCGACGTTAATAACGATTCTAAAATAGTTTCCATTACAGAAGCTGCTCGTATTAACAAAGTATCACGTCAAGCAATCTATATTGCAATTAAATTGAACAAACTGAAGGCCCACAAAGAGTCTACACGCTGGACAATTAATCTTGATGATCTAGAAACTTACCGTCGTCAAAAATATTCCCGTACGAAATCCATGTTCGACGGCGAACTACTTTTTAATAACAACGAAGGTTATTTCTCCGTGAATCAAGTGGCGCGCATGCTTAAAGTGCCGGCCCAAAAAATCTATTACGCTACTCGTATCGGCTACCTTAAAGCCATCCGTAAAGGTGCAGCTTGGGTTATCCATGAAGAAGACGTAAAAGAATATCGTAAGAACTTTATTTCTAAAAAGAACAAACGTAAAGCAGGTTAATCCGCATGTCGGAGCAACCTATCACCGAAAAGGTGGCTGCATGGGCCTTCGGCGGCGCAGGAATACTGCGTCACGAAGGTCTTGCCGTTTTTGTTCCCTATAGCTGCGTCGGTGACATCATCGAATGCAGCCTCACTAAAAAGAAAAAAAACTTTGCCGAAGGCACTCTCCTCAAAATCATCTCTCCCTCGCCCCAACGCATCCAACCCCTTTGCCCCGTCTACACCCGCTGCGGCGGCTGTCAATTGCAGCATGTATCCTATCCGGAACAATTAGCTTATAAACAACAAACTGTCATTGACGCCCTCACACGCATAGGAAAATTCTCCCAACCCCTTGTCTACCCTACCGTGCCCGCTCCCGTCCGGTGGCAATACCGCAGACACATCACATTACATTTGTCCCAAGGTAAACTTGGTTATTTAGAAAATGATAATACGGCTTTAATAGAACCGTCCGCATGCCTGCTTTTTTCCGAAGATGAAACCCTCTTCCCCTACTTAAGAAAACTTTTCAATAAAAGTCCCGATGGAAGAGTGACACTCATAAAATCTACAGACAAACTGTTGATGGACGCTCACTTTGCTTCAGAATTTTCTTCTGAGCTTGTAGAGGAAATTTCCCATTCCCCATTTTTTTCAGGGGGAAGACTCCGCTCGGCAACCCAAGAAAATACATTTGGTTCTATCGAAGGAAGCCTTACCTATGAAGACCTCACATTTTCTTTTCACCTGGGTGCTTTCCTACAAAATCATCCTGAACAGAGCGCCGCAATCTATCGGGCACTTTGCAATGAAGTAAGTCCTCTTAAACCTACAAAAATAATAGATCTCTATTCCGGAATTGGCATCACTTCCTGCCTCTTTTCCCAATTAGGCGCATCAGTGGAATGTATCGAATATAGCCCTGCAGCCGTAAAAGCAGCTAAGGCTAATCTAAAGAAGTATGCTCAAGCTTCATGGAATGTCATTGAAGGACCTGTAGAACGCCTCCTAAGAAATCTAAAAGGGCCCTTCGATCTAGCCTTTGTCAATCCCCCACGCACGGGAATGCACCCGTCCGCTATCCAACAACTGCTGAAACATCAGCCTGAACATTTATTTTACCTGTCTTGCATGCCATCTACCTTGGCACGTGATTTACAACTTCTAAGCAGCCGCTATCGGCTAATCCATTGTACTCCCTTTGATCTTTTTCCCCAGACGGCACATGTCGAAACCCTGGCAAGATTACAACTCATTTCCAAATAACGCAATCAGTACTTGACAAGCTCTGGCTAAGAGATACAATAGCAAGTAAGAAATATTAACAGATCAGTCACTCAGCTAACACTTACAATAAACAAGTGAGAAATTGGAATAAGTTGTAACAGATATAGGAAACATGTCTAGACACACCATAGGTGTGTTTACAGCTCATTGGGAATTAAACCTCAGCATAGTGCTGTGCTTACGCATGGCCTAACTCAGGATATTCCATATTAGCGTTCCCTTTGGCGTCGCCCTAGGACGCAACCCACTTGTTTTTTAAAAATGCGCTTATGACCGATCGCAATTGGAGCTCTGCGATGCTGCCCTGGCATAATAATAACCCCGAAGAGCCGTTGTGGGTTTATCCTCCTAAGAATGCTGAATGGCAAAATCAGATTGTCCAGGAATTCAAAATCCATCCTATTACAGCGCAAATTCTTGTCTCTAGGAAATTTTCAAGTCTAGATCAAATACACGACTATCTCTATGCCAAGCTACCCGATCTGCATGATCCGTTTCTTATGGCAAATATGGATAAAGCTGTTCAGCGCATTTGCGAAGCAGTTCAAAAAAAAGAAGGGATACTCATCTACGGCGACAATGATGTCGATGGAATGACCGGTACAGCCCTTTTAGTCGATTTCTTACAATATATAGGGGCAAAAGTCCTCTTTTATGTTTCTAGCCCCGGAAGCTCCCGCCAAAACCTCATCATAGAATCCGCTGAATATGCAGTCCGAAATGAGTGCAAGCTAGTCATTACAGTGGATTGTGGAATTACTGCTGCTGTCGAGATCGATAGATTAAAAGAACATAATATCGAAGTTATTATCACAGACCACCACGAACCGACAGAAACTATACCCAATTGCATTGCAATCCTCAATCCGAAACTCAAAGGCAACACCTATCCAAATAGGGACCTTACAGGGGTTGGAGTTGCCTTTAAACTTGCACACGGCCTAACCAAACAACTAGTGGCTGATGGACTAGTCTCAGACAAGAAAATCGACCTTAAACGCTATCTTGATCTGGTAGCCCTAGGCACAATCTCCGATATGGGAGCGTTGTTGGGTGAGAACCGCATCCTCGTACGCTATGGACTGAAACAACTACGTAAAACCAAACGTATAGGGCTGCTTAAACTCATCATCGTGTCTGATCCCGAGTTGGAGATGGGAGAAGTATCTGCCTATACCGTCGCATCAAAAATAGCTCCTCGTCTTAACAGCTTAGGACGCATTGATGACCCACGCAAAGGTGTAGAGCTACTGCTTATCCGCAATACGCAATTAGCAGAGAAAATGGCTATTGAGCTCGACCTCAATAATATTGAAAGACAGCGTATTGAAAGGACCATGTCCAGCGAAATCGAGACGCGTATCTCTGCTGAACCCCATCTCCTGCAGCATAAAGCCATTGTCATGTCCTCCGAAAGCTGGCATCCGGGCATTATTGCAATACTTTCCACTCGTATATCCAAATACTACAATCGCCCGACGATCATGATATCCATGGAAGGCGGCATTGGAAAAGGCTCCATTCGCTCCATCCCTGAATTTCCGGTATTAAGCGTCCTAAAAGAGTGCTCCGACTTACTCCTAAACTATGGCGGACATGACCTTGCCGCTGGACTCACCATCAAAGTCGAGAACATTCCCTCCTTTACAGAGAGATTTACAGGCGCTGCCGAAGCACGTTTACAGAATCAAGACGTCATGAATAAACTGTATTTGGATGCAGAAGTCCATTTAAGAGATCTGACCTTCGACCTGATGGAATCCATCAGCCTTCTCGCACCCTATGGCAGTGAAAATCCACAACCTTTGCTTTATTGCAAAGCAAAGCAAGCATGGCCGCCCAAAATTGTGGGAAAAAATCACCTCAAAATGTATCTGGAAGAAATCGAAGATCCCGGTCTAGTCATAGAAGGCATAGCTTTTGGCCGCTCACATGCAAATGAAAGCCTGCGTCGCAAAAATATCGTTTTAGAAGTCGCCTTTTCTCCCCAGATAAATAACTATCTAGGGCCTAGCATACAACTGCTTGTACGCGATTTCAAAATCCATCCTCTTTAAGACTATTCTTATCCAAGGCAAAAAAGGACGAAATTAGAGTAAAGTTTACTTTTTACTAGAATTTTCGTCCTTAATCCATCTATCCAATCAAGATAACTTAGCTTCCACCACCTGAAGCAGGCGTAACTCTTTTGCTAAGACTGTAAAATGCAGCGCCCAAACCGGCTAAAGTTAAAAATGTACCTAAAACAATCGGACTAGAAGTGACGACTGTTCCTGCTAATTTTACGCTAAAAAGCAGCGCTAGGCCCAGTCCGCTGACAACTCCTGCGCCAAAAAGCTGCGCATTTTCTGTTGTAGCATAACTCTTTACCTTCAGCGAAAGAGTCTCAAAGTTTTTTGAAGTATTATTTATTATAGCTTGCACACAAGCAGGTAGTTGATATCCAGCATTTGAAGTAGGTGTTGGTTCTATGCGGGGTGGTGTTGCCATACGGCCTCCTTTTGTAAATTATTGCAATAAAAGAATATCAATGGTTTTGTTAAAGATCAATTTTATAAGCTATATAAATTTTGTATAGAAGCAACTTTGGATCTCTATCATGATTAGCGACACAATTAGCGATTAATCTATTGAAGAAACTGGGGATTGTTAGAAATGAGAAAGTCGCGCCTAAACTTTGAGCTTCTTCGGAGCAACTTTGCTGAATCCTAGGTAAAGTCTGCACTTTACTTTCGGAGTTCAGCAATAGCTTCCTAAATTGCCCAAGTTTAAACGCGACTCAAAGCGTAACTTGATACTTAACGTTATACCTTGCGGTGATTCAACGCTGCTTGTTGAGATCTCTCTTCGCGGTTGTGCAAGTAAAGCATAACCGGAGCTGCAACAAAGAGCGAAGACAACGTTCCGACAACAATACCGATCGTCATCACAAGTGCGAAGCTGAATATAGCTTCTCCCCCGAAAATGACTAACGCTAACAATACCAAGATCGTCGTGCCAGATGTCATCAAAGTACGAGTCAACGTAACGTTCAACGCATGATTGATAATATCCGGGAACGATGATTTACGCATGATACCCACATCTTCTCTGATCCTATCAAAAATGATGATCGTGTCATTCAAAGAATAACCAATGATCATCATGATAGCGCCAATAGTAATGAGGTCGATTTGTACCGGTAGCCCCAGCTTATGGAAAAGGGCGATAATCCCTAACGTTATAATAACGTCATGCACAAGACCTATCACAGCTGCAACTGCGAACTTGAACTCGAAGCGTAATGTGATGTACGCCAAGATGGCAAGAAACGCCAACGCCAAACCGATAATCGCATTGTAACGCATAGAATCGGAGAATTGTCCGCTCATGACAGTCCACTGACGGTCTAACTGTGCAAGCTCAGATTCAGGAATAGTTAATCCGCCTTTTTGCAGAGAATTAACGACCCAATCGATACGTGGATTGCTTTGGTATGGATAAGTAAACTTACCCTCTATTTCCATTGGCATCTGGTAGAATGGGTGTCCACTCTCTTCCATGCTGATTCCCATTTGGATACGCAGCTGCCAAGGGTTGGTTAATTGACGAACTTGAAGATCGTTCGTTGTTGCACCTTGCGCCAATAGGCTATCTAGTGCTTGTAAGCGATAATTGACGTCACCGGGCTGTTCTTGTGCATTCACAATGAGAGAATATCCACCTGTGAAATCCATACCAAAAATGGTATTACGCTGTTCAGCAAAAAGACCGATACCCAAAGCAACAACAAGGGCGGACAATAATATTGCCTTGCGTGTTTGTGCCAAGAAATCAAACTTAGTACCGCTGATAAGCTCCACCATATGCAGTTCTTTGTGCTTAGGATTTTGGACCCAGCCGGCAAAGAAATAGCGTGTCATGAACAGCGCTGTGAACATAGAGGATAGAATACCGATGATCAGTGTGACTGCAAAACCTTTAATAGGTCCTGAGTCGAACTGGATCAAGATTAATGCTACGATGATCGTTGTAATGTTCGAATCGAAGATAGCGCTAAAAGCTTTACGATATCCGGCTTGAATTGCAGAAGCGATTCTTCCGGACATTTTAAATTCTTCACGCACCCTTTCAAAGACAAGCACGTTAGCGTCAATAGCCATGCCAATCGTGAGAACGATACCGGCAATACCAGGCAGAGTCAAAGCAGCATCTAAATTCTGTAGGACGCCCCACATGATTAAGATGTTGAATAGGACTGCACAGGAAGCAACCACACCGCCAAAACGGTAGATGCTGACCATGGAGATAACGACCAAGACGAGAGCGATGATAGAGGCTCTGATACCTTTAGTACGTTCTTCTTTACCCAGTTCAGGACTGACGTTTTCTTCTGAGAGAATGCGCGGTGTAAATTTCAATGAGCCGGCTTTCAAATCTGCAGCTAGACGGTTAATTTCACGCTGAGTGAAACGTCCTGTAATGCTTGCATTTTCTCTTAAAGCTTGACGCAGAGAAGGTGTTGTAATGATGTTGCCATTCAAAGCAACAGCCATGCGCCAACCTTTTCCGTTAGTGTAAGCTTCTTTAGGCGTACCTGAAATACGGTCTTCAGCAAATTCTGAAGTCCAAGTATAGAAATCTTCAGAAGGGCTGCCTGTTTTATTCTCGCTGTTTTTTCCATACGAATTCTTGATGGAGAAGGTTAGAATATTACCTTCAGACTGATCCCAGCCTACATTAACATTCGTTAAGTTGGCACCTTCAAGAGCGTAGTTATGGAAAATGATGATAAGCGGATTGCTCTCACCATCCCAATGTGCGTCATCCCTCATCATGCCGATGGAGGACAGAGTATCATTGAAAGCATTGGAAGGTTTAGCAGTCATAGGATCGGCGAGGCGTAGTCCGTTGTTGTAAAGACTTTGCGCGGCTTCACTGCGAGGCTGAATAGCTAAATCATCCCCTATGCTTTCGCCTAAATGGCGGTAAGCAATTTGGTTGATGCTTTCTGCATCTAAGCGGTTAGTCACCTTCGCTTCATTCCAAACACCGTCTAAGAATTGTCTAACAGCAGTACCGTTTTCACGGTTCTTAGAGTTAAATTTCTCATTAACGATATGGAAATACATTGCGGAGGCTTTAACAAGCTCGCTAGCGGACAGGCCCTGTGATCCGGGAAAGTCTAAAACAATATTATTGCTCTCGACACGGATCGTCCTTTCAGCTACACCCATCTTATTCACACGAGTATAGAGATCGTCGGCAGCTTGTTTCAAGTCGTCAGGATTTGTAACAGGCTTATTAGAGCTATCGCGCAGACCGATACGGACGGTTTTACCACCGGAAAGGTCAAGGCCCCATTTCAGGATTTTCCTATCATCGCCGCGGAAATACTTTTGTGCGCTGATAAGAAAGTTCTGTATGTACGGATTCTTTGTAGGCTCAGGAATAAGGTAGCGTTTGGTGATATCCAAATCGCCTTGCGCAGCTTGATACTCTTCGTACCACTTTAAGAGGTCTTCTTGCTTTTTGTCATCAATACGGTTTTCTGTCAGGATACGCTGTTCAACATCGGTGAAATCTAAGACTGCGTATTTTTTGCTGCCTTTAGCTACGAAGTTTTCTCTTGTTGCACTGACTAGATCGCCGTAATAATCACCCATTTTAAAAATGTAGTCGTTACGGAATTGTGGATCGACACCAAACGTATCACCTGGGAATCCGATAAAGCCATTTTGGCTAAGGATCTGAGACAGATGTCTAACATCGGCATTGAACTGGTCTGCGCCTTCTGCGGTCGGTGTATTACGGTACTTGTCTAGGATTGTTCCTAAACCTTTAGCGATAATATAGATCGAATCGCTTGCAAATCCTTCCACAGGGGGAATGCCATACATAGAAGGTGCATAAACGACAACTCCAAGTCTTTTCTGATTATCAGGCAACTTCAAATAATCACTCATTGCATAAAGAGGATATGCTTGATGTTCCAAATCATGGTGGATGGGCTGCCATTCCGTCGTTAGCTGGTCTAGTATTTGCTTGCTTCTGATCTGAGCGATAGCACCTAAATCAAAACTAAGAAGACTCTTGCTATCGGTTAAACTGTTCAAACGCACGGCAAATGTATCCCCGTTAGGCAGGATGTCTTCGTCGCTGATGTTTGAAGCACGGGCGATATCGTCAAAAATCCACTGGTTCAGTTTTTCAGCAACATAAGCTTGCGCTTCGGTCTGGCTGGTTCTGGTGCGGATCGTCTCGATATCGGGATAGAATTTCACTGAGAGCTTATCACTATTCCAATCAATAATAAGTGCTTTGATGAATGGGTCTGTACCTTTCAAATCAATGACTTGCTGTGGATTAGCTAGGGTAATCTTTGAAGCGCCCTCATTCAATTGCTTAATGATGTCGCTGCGAGAAAGAGGCTTCTGTGCTTTATCAAAGGCTACTTTATTCGCTTTTAGTAAGGACATTGCCTGTGTAAGAACATCAAACTGATTTTGCAACAGGGCTACATCTTCATGTTCGCTGCCGGTTGCAAATTCCCCTTCTTCTATCTGCTTGGACTGATGTGTTTTTGCAGCATCAATTTTTGCCTTCAGCTTAGCTTGTAAAGTATCCAAAGCTTGTTGGTACTTTTGTACCACCTTTGCGCCTTGTTGATTCTTACCTTGCGCTACGCTGCTCATCCAACGCTGCGAAATTGCAGGCAGGGGTTTGGATAGTTTTGAGCCATCGACAAGCTCTCTTGCGGAAAGGATGATCGTTTCATCCGAAACTTTATCCGGTGCTGCTTCCGTAATGGAAGCAATCATGTCAGCCAAACGGCTCGGCTGGCTGAATGCGAAAGCGACTTGTGCGGCGCGATCATAAACAATTTCTCTATATAAAGGAGTAGGCAGTCCATCGTCGCCTGTCTTCTTAGAGAAAATGAAGAGTTGATCGATATCCGCAGGATTCAACTCGACGCTAATTTGGCGGGAGACATATACCTCTGTCGGTAGCTGTCCGGCTAAAGATGCGTTCACTCCTAACTGGGCAGGAGTAAAGGGGATGAGTTTTCCGGCTTCCGGTAAATATCTTTTGAAAGTATTAGCTTCTTTTTCTGTAGCGAATACCATTTTATATAAACGAGGATCATTTTTCTGCAGTTCAATAGAAACTGGCTTCACTTTCAAAAGTGCGCTATATGACTCCAACCACTCTTTTGAATCTTCTTCCAATCCATTAACACGACTTACAACAGCGCCAGCGACGTTTTTAGCACGCGCAGCATCAATCGTTTCATGTAAAGGCTTGGTATAATAAAATATCGTGGGGAGGATATTGTATATCGTGAGTACGATGACAGCGACTATTAGCCAAAACTGCCACTTTTTTTGCTTCTCCATACCTTGAATTCCCTTCTGCTATAACAACAATAGGAATTAAAGATACCAAAAGGTTAAGGAAATTGTCTAGTACTCTCTAGCAAACAAAGAAAAAAAGCCGTTCCATTAGACAATGGAACGGCTTTGAAATGACAAAATCCGAAGGGATTTTAGGTTGCTGGCGCTTCTTTTGGTTTAGAAACGCTTTCGCCTGTCAACGCAACAAATTGCTTATTGAGTGAGCGAACTGCGAACAACCAAGCGACGATAACAATAACCATGATCACTGCGATATAAGGAGCTATCGCTGTTACTGTACCGAATATCACGATGAGGATTTGTTGGATCAAAGAACCACCGGATTTACCTAAACGTGCACCAACGACGTCAATAGCAGCTTTACCCTTAACTTTAGACTCTTGGTCAAGCGGGATATAGGCCATTTCTTTTGTCGGGTCGAAGAGGGAATACTTCGTGGATTTGCTCGCTAAGTTTTGGATCATACCCAAAACAACTGCCATCATCACTGTTGTCGTACCGAAGTAAGCAACAAAACCTTGCAGCATTTCGCTTCCGCTAAAGAGAACGAATGCAAAGAAGCCGATACCGGTAGCCAATAACATTAACGGAGTTAACATTGCTGCTACGCCCCAACCGAATGTACGGATGATCCAACCGCCGATAAACATCATGGAAATGTTGACAGCTCCGCCGATAGTGGAGAATCTACCCATGAATGTGCTGTAATCGTTAGCGTTAGGATATTGCAGTTTAATTTGACCTTTCCAAGTCACTTCAACTAAGTTGATAGCAATACCGTAACCGATAACAAGCAATGCGATACATAATATGTAAGGCGATTTAGCAAGGAAAGTAAAGCTTTCGCCGATAGACATTTTAGGCTTGCTTTTCTTAACTTTAGCTTGTTGAGTCGGATCATAAAAACGAGGATCGGTCAACACGTTGCGCTGGATCCACCAGTAAATAAAATAAATCAATAGGCAAGCTATAACAACCATACCGCAGAGGTAAGACAGTGTAATCTGCCATGCATCCACATCAGGTGGCAGGTGTTTACGGATGTCGGAGAAATAAATGATCGCCGGACCGGAAATCAGAAGAGCAACATTAGCACCCATACCGAAGAAGGTATAAACGCGTTTCGCTTCAGTAACTTTGATAATGTCGTTAGCAAAACCCCAGAACATCAAAGAAAGCACGGCGCTTCCCCATAGTTCGGAAAGGATGTAAAACAAGGAGAATGTCCAGTTACGGTAGCAAGCGACCAACCCGTTAAAACCTTCGGGGAGTACGGACTGAAAATAATCCGCAGAAGCATGAGGGTGAAGAACGTCACGGAAAGGGTAGATTAATACAGGGAAAAGAGCAAAAAAGATCATGAAAGGAAACAGTGTGACGTAAAATAGCTTTTCCTTGCTGAACATGTTACTCATTTTAGAGTAAATAAGCATGAAAAGAACAGCTGCAGGAAGAACGCCCCAGAACTTTAAGAAGGGGATAACTTCAGAACCGCTGGTTGTCACCACAATAGTATCCTTAGTGTCGCGAAGGATCGTGTAGTTGAAACAGATGCAAAGCATCATTAAGAACATCGGGAGCATCTTTTTAAGCTCGTAACTATGTACGGGCCAAAAGAACGACCGTAACTTGCCGAACTCGGCAACAGTGTCTTGTGACATATGAAATGACCTCAATCGGGTTAGAGTGATTTCTTTTCTACGAATAGAAATCAAATTTAAAAGAGCCTTTATACCTTACGCCGCATTTATAATGCAAGATTTAATAGGGCTCACTTAAGAGAGTTACTATGAATAATTGAAGGATAGTAAGGGAAAAAAGAATATTGAAGCGCGGTAATAAATCTCCGCGCTTCAATATATTTGTTACGCTTCGACAGGCTGAAGGTTGTTCACTGCTTCTAGCCAAGAGTTCCATAGATCTTGCTCAGCACGACCTTGACGAATGGAAGCTAATAGCTCACGCTTAATTGTACGTGGGTCTGTACGAGGAGTAAGCTTACGGACCATATCTTTGTCGCCGGAGATGCGAGCCATGTGAAGAAGTCTTTCCAGATCATTTTTAGAGAAGAAAAAGTGATCGCGACGCTTACGTGAACCGCGTGCAGCGCGCTGTTTTGGCTGAACTTTATGCGGATTGGAAGGATTGACGATATATTTTTCAATTTTCTCGTATAAAGCATTAGGATTCTCATGCTTCATTTTTTTCATAGTAAAATGGTGAATATAACCACCGGTTTCGGAGGGTACATAACGACAGATGTCGTTTTCTTTATGGCCGCCAACTTTACGGATAGCTTTCTCGATAAGCTCGTTCAATTTAGCGGTGGATACATGTTGACTCATAATTTCCTTCCTTTAAGAAATGTTTCAATAATAAGCTAAGAAGGACGATTTTTTTTGGCCATTCGTCCTTCAGGTTATATTTTAGAGGCATTATCAAATTAGAGCCTCAGTTAACATAGAGCATATTATGATTCGGTAATATCGAATTAATAATCGTTCTATTATCAGAGAGTCTTCAAGCTTCAAACTAAAAAGCTGTAATAAATTTGAAGACGCACTCTAAGGTCATTAATTTGCGAATCCCTCTACTACCTTATTAATCTCATTGAACAGGGTCTATTTTGAGATTATTTCACGGCAGTACTGTTTAATAACGCAATTTATAGATTAAATTGATTTTCTCGCAACAAAAATCTACTTTTTTTTCTTTTTCACTGCAAGACGATGTCTACAATAATAAGGTTTATAACAATGAGAAGCACATCATATAATAACATTGGCATCCATTGTTGAATAATTAACTACAGCTAAATATTAGATTATGCGCAGGCACGCGGAGAACACAGTTTTTTTTGGAAACGTGAGTTCTTAAATAGAGACGTGCGCTTGAATTGAAGACAGTAAATCAGCTGTTAGAACACAGATTTTGATGATAAATTTCAATCTAACAGGCCTATAAAAGTGAATAGTATTAAAATAGTATAGTTAATTTCCTCTCCATAAACCCTTGATTACAGCCTTTTTCCTTAGGAAATGCGTGCAAAATCAAGGCGCAATCGCAGATTTCATCCTAGAAATCCCTTGTTCATATTCCTCCTTTTACCTACTTCGGACAGAAAACCCAAAGGCCCTTTAGTAGTTTATTATGCTAGCTTTCACTATACTGTAATAGGCTCAAAATATAGAATAAATCAGTAAATCTACCTTTTGGTAATAATATGCCCTTACCAGTGTTACAGAATAATAAGATCGGACCCATCAGCCAGATAAAGAATGTAATTGCTGTTGCTGCCGGCAAAGGGGGCGTAGGCAAGTCTACTGTTGCTGTCAATCTAGCCCTATGCCTAAGCGAACTGGGCTACAAAGTGGGTTTATTAGATGCTGACCTGTATGGGCCTTCTATCCGAAAGATGCTTCCGGAAGTTAAACTTCCTGTTCAACAGAATGAGCGTCTAGAACCTGCCCTTAGCTTCGGAATCAAGGTCATCTCGATGGCGTTTTTCAGAAAAGAAGGCCAGCCCGCTGCTGTCCGAGCCCCTATCGCTAATAAAATCCTTACGCAATTTATTCGTACTGTTGCTTGGGGAGAGCTCGACTATCTAATTATTGATTTTCCTCCCGGAACGGGAGATATCCAACTGACTTTAGCGCAGAACGCACAAATCACTGCAGCCGTCATGGTCACTACTCCGCAAGAAGTTGCATTAATGGATGTCCGCAAAGCTGCTGCCCTTTTTCAGCAAGTGGGTGTTCCTATTGTAGGTGTAATAGAAAATATGAGCTGGTATGCGCCCGGAGTACAAACAGTAAAGACTTACCCTTTTGGAAAAGGCGGCGGAGCCAGATTTGCAGAAGAAAATGGCATCCCCTTGCTAGGTGAAATTCCCATCGATGAGGCCGTAAGCTACCGCGCTGACCGAGGCTTTTCAATCTTCGTCGAAGAAATTGCCGAACAACTCCCTGCCGCTGCGGCATTTAGGCAAGCTACCCAGAACTTATTAGCTGCTTTGCCAAAATTGAGCGAGCGCCCCCCTTCCAAAAAAGTTGAAAAAATGTATTTAGCCGATCCTGCAACCTGCTGCATTGAATGGAATAATGGCCGTAAGCATACTTTGAAATTTAGTCAAATACAGAAATATTGCCCCTGCGCACAGTGCACTGAAAAAACCCCTTCCATCACAAATGACGTGGGAGTGCATAAAGTCGAAAGCATCGGCAAATACGCGCTTCATTTTGATTTCACGCAAGGATGTTCGCATGGGATCTATGAGTTCGAAATGCTTTACCAATTAGGCGAGGGAAAGAAAGAATGAGAAAATATTTAGGCTCGATATTCATTATCATAAGCTGCCTCCTTTCAGCCTGCTCCCCCTCTCCCCACCAACAAGCAGCAAAAAAGTGGATGGAGAAAAATGGCAAAATCAAAACACTCAGTACTACCGGCATGATTGGAGACCTGATTTCCAATATTGGCGGCGAACATGTAGACAACTTTGTCCTTATTGGTGAATTGCTGGACCCTCATTCCTATCAGCTAGTAAAGGGAGATGATGAGAAATTTGCCTTTGCCCAACTTATTTTCTACAACGGACTTAATCTTGAGCACGGCCCCAGCCTACATGCCGCCTTGGAAAATCATCCCCGTGCCTCAGCTATCGGCGACGCTATCATCAATAACAATCCATCCCAAATCCTGCACCACAATGGACAGCTTGATCCCCATGTTTGGATGGATATCAGCCTATGGTCGCAAGCAATCCCCACAATCGTAAATGCCTTAAGCAAATTTGATCCCGATCATTCCCAAGACTATGCAAAAAACGGACAAAAGCTAAAGCTAGAGATGTTAGCAGCACATAATAGAGTAAAAGCTAAACTGCATGCCATCCCGTCTGAAAAACGTTATCTTGTCACCAGCCACGATGCCTTCAACTATTTTTCTCGCGCTTACCTAGCAGATGAAAGCGAACTAACTAACGGTACATGGGAAGACCGCTTCGCAGCTCCGGAAGGTCTAGCTCCAGATAGTCAGTTAGGTGCGGGCGACATCCGCAAAATTATTGACCATATGGATAAATACCATATAATGGTCATCTTCCCCGAATCTAACGTTAGCAAAGATTCCATCCGTAAAATTGTCTCTGCCGGCAGAGAAAAAGGGCTCACTTTAACTATTGCTACCGATGCCCTCTATGGCGATGCGATGGGTCCAAAAGATTCGGATGGAAATACCTATTTGAAAATGATTGAACATAATGCCGTCATCCTCTCGCGTTACCTTTCAGGCAATGGGAAAGAGGAGCGGCAAGCTGCCCTTTTACGGTAATTTATGCCTCCTCAACCTTTGGCCTTGCAGACGCTTCAAATATGCGTCAACTACGACAAAACCCCCGTTCTATGGGATATTACTTTAAGCATTCCGACAGGTAAAATCGTCGGTATCATCGGGCCTAATGGCGCGGGTAAAAGCACCTTCATTAAAGCTGTGCTTGGATTGATAGATCCGGTATCCGGCAAAGTGGAATTCTTCGGCGAGCCTCTAAAAAATGTCCAGCAGAAAATTGCCTATGTGCCTCAACGGGAATCCGTAGATTGGGATTTCCCTATCACCGTCCGTGAATTGGTCCTAATGGGCAGATACGGGAAACTAGGTTTATTCAAACACCCCAGAAAAGCTGATTACGATGCCGCAGATCACTACCTTTCATTAGTCGGCATGGCTTCCTTTAGCGACAGGCAGATCAGCCAACTCTCGGGCGGGCAGCAACAGAGGACATTCCTCGCACGTGCCTTGATGCAAGAAGCAGACGTTTACTTTTTTGACGAACCTTTTGCCGGTATCGATATTGCTTCAGAAGCTGTCGTTATGGGCATCCTGCGTAAGCTCAGAGATGAAGGTAAAACTATTTTCATCGTACACCACGATTTAACAAGTGTTGAGAGCTATTTCGACTGGGTCATTATGCTAAATATGCGTCTTGTTGCATATGGCAGCGTACTTCAAGTTTTCAATCCCGACACCCTCAACAGCACCTACGGCAAAAGCTATGCCCTCTTTGACGAAGTATTTAAACTTTCTCAACAAAAAACAGCAGGAATGTAAGGTAACTCCATGCAGATCGAATGGCTCTCTTTCCTTACAGACCCCGTCCTGCGCGCCCCCACCCTAGGCTGTATGCTAATGGGCCTTGCCGCAGGAGTTGTCGGTGTAGTGATATTTCTACGGAAAGAATCCCTCTTAGGTGAATCCCTCTCGCATGCAGCATTCCCAGGTGCTATCTTAGGCGCCTTTGTCGGTGGACTCCTTGGAAGCGATGAAGACCTCAGCTCACTTATTATTCTTGCCGGCGCTGCCTTTACAGCCTATCTAAGCATCTTCTTCATCCGCTGGCTTGTCACACGGCTGCGCATCCATAGCGATGCGGCCTTATGCTTCACTCTGGCCGCCACCTTCGGCATCGGTGTAACACTCGCCAGCCACATGCAATTCTCGGATCCGGCTCTCTACCGCAATATGCTTGCCCTCCTCTATGGACAGGCCGCCACAATGACCGATTTCCATGTCTACCTCTATGGAGCCTTAGCCGCTGTTGTTATCCTTCTCGCTGCCCTCTTCAGAAAGGAAATTCAAATCACTTCCTTCGACCGCACCTATGCCTCCAGCTTAATGCTGCCCGTGAAAATTATCGAAGCCGTTTTCTTTGCCCTGGCTGTACTTGCAGTCATCATTGGAATCCGCTCTGTAGGCGTCGTTCTAATGTCGGCTATGCTGATTGCTCCCCCTGCCGCGGCACGACAATTTTCTAATAGATTCACTACACTTTTATTCCTTTCCGGCATTTTTGGTATATTGTCCGGATATCTAGGAAATATCCTTTCCGTTACAGGCTCCCAGGAACTAAGCTTGCTTTTTCCTAACACCCGCCTCTCTCTTCCTACAGGGCCTGTCATCGTCACTATCAGCGCTTTACTATGCTTTGGCGCCCTTCTTTTCGCTCCCGAACGGGGACTTGCCTCACGCGCATGGCGCATTGCACGCTTCCGTTATAAATGCCTGCGTGAAAACATCTTAAAATGTATCTGGCGCCATACAAAAGACTATTCCACAACTATTCCCTTGCTGCAAGAGCATTTAAATGCAACCTCTCTAACCCTGCTGATTGCCCTACATCACCTTAAGCAAGAGGGGTGGCTTGAAAAAAATGGGAAGGGTTCCTGGAAATTAACTTCTGACGGAATAGTTAAAGCAGCTAAAATCGTCCGCTTGCACCGTTTGTGGGAAGTATATCTTGCTGATTACCTAGGAATCGGAGCTGAAAGGGTTCACCGCAGCGCAGAGGAGATGGAGCATATTATCACTCCTGAATTGGAAGCTTCGCTAACTAGACTATTAAAAGATCCTAAAGTCGATCCTCACAAGCAGCCAATCCCTGCTGCAGATACAGGGAAAACTCTATGAATCCCTATACCGATACCACATTTTGGCAATTTTTTAACGTCCTGTTCCAACGCTTAGGAACTTTACTGACGGGCGGGCCTATAGCTAGTGACGAACTGCAAATTGCGGTCCTTTCTCTTGTAGCCATTTCGGGAGCATTGATTGGTCCTTTCCTGATCTTACGCAAAATGACAATGCTGGCCAACGCACTTTCCCATACAATCCTTATCGGGATTGCCCTAGCTTTCTTAGTTTCTCCTTCAGATGACCTATACGCCCATCTACCGCTATTCATGGTCGCTGCTGTACTGACAGGACTGGCTACAGCCTTTATTACTGAGTTCTTCACTTCCACTTTGCGTCTTCAAGCAGATGCCAGTACGGGCCTCACATTTACCTCCCTTTTTGCATTAGGGATCCTTCTTGTGACATTACTTACACGGAACGCTCATATTGGAACAGAGATCGTCATGGGTAATGTGGACGCCTTGCAGATTAGCGACATGTATTGGGCCGCGCTTATTGCTGCCATAAACATCGTCATCATTCTACTATTCTTTAAAGAATATACTCTGACTACTTTTGATAAAGCCCTTGCGGTATCGTTAGGCTTTTCTCCTGCCTTCTTCAGCTACTTATTAATGACTCAGGTTTCCATCACTGTCGTCAGCGGTTTCCGCGCAGTCGGCGTATTAATGGTTCTAGCCCTGCTCACTGCCCCCGCACTCACTGCAAGACTCATTACGCACAAGTTGAAGCATCTGATCTTATATTCCATCCTGATAGGAATCATCGGCGCTTTCATGGGCGTTGCCCTATCGCGCCATATTCTTTCCGTTCAAAACATCGCCCTGTCAACAGCCGGTGTCACAGTCTGCGTTTTGACATTTATATTTATTTTAGCAGCCTTAATTAAAGTGGGCAGATCTAAATTTGCCAGATAAGGTCCTATCCCTCCAATATAAACCTATTTTTTCTAACTTCTGTTGCCATAAACTAAAATAAAATTTGACATCTGCATTGTTCCACTTCAAACTGGGGCAATGCATCCTCATTGGCTTCTTATCATTCCTCCCTTATTAACGATAGCGCTGGCCATTTATAGCAGACGTGTCGTTTTAGCATTACTTGTTGGCTGCCTGGCTGCAGCTTTTATCATATCGGACTACTCTCTTTGGAATTCCTTGGCGTTCTTCGGAAGAAATCTCCTTAAGACAACACAACTGGACCAATGGACTTCTTGGAGCGGTATTTGGAATGCTCAAAATCCTCAAGTTTCTCTTTTTGTCATTTTTATGGGTATCCTCATTCGGACAATAGAGAAGGTAGGGGGATATAAAGCATTTATCTTAGCTATTGAAAGATTTGTCCACCGTAAACAAGATGCTGAACTTGCCGCGGTCGCACTTAGCCACTGCGTATCTATTGACGGCTACCTTGCCACCCTGACAGTAGGCTCTGTGATGCGCCCTCTTATCGACAAGTTTGATTCAACACGCGTTAAATTAGCCTATATTGCCCGCTCGGTAGCGATTCCGGTTTGCTCTATCAATCCTCTTTCCACCTGGATGGCGTTAATCTTGCTGCAGCTGAATGTAGCTAAAATACACGCTGCTCAAGGCGAAGGAACGCTTATCATCGCAAACACGATCTCTGTTTATTTTTCGATGATCCCTTTTATGTTTTATTCCCTTCTGACAGCCTTTTCTGTCTGGCTCGTGGTATCTAAACAGTTTTCTTTCGGCGCCATAGGGGCCCTCGAAAACTCTAAAACACAGCATATTCCTGCACAGAAAGACGAAAGCATTTTTCCTTCCGGATTTACTCCCAATATTTCGGACTTTTTTCTTCCTTTGATCTTTCTTGTCACCTTCACATTCATTGGGTTCTATCTCACAGATAAATGCGCCTTCTTCGCCAAAGACATCAGCTGTATCCACTCTCAGGAACATATCGATGTCGCCCCCTCTTTGCTTTATGCCTCTATCGCAGCAGTGATCATCTATTTCATCTATATGTACCTTCGGGGTGCTATTGTACTTAAGGATACATGGAAACTATCTAAGGACGGCTTCCTAATGATGATCCCCTCTGTCGCTATCCTTAACCTGGCATGGACTTTTGGCGCGATTGAAACGCAATCAGGGACTGTTGCTTCCTTGATTGAGCATCTAACCCCTAAAGGCGTACTCCCTATATGGCTGCCAATGGTCTTTTTCCTAAGCGCTTGCGGCATCGCACTTGCCACAGGATCTTCCTGGGCTACTATTGCACTGATGTTTCCTTTGGTTGTCACAACAAGTGTTTCCATTCATGGAGCAGCCGCTCCCATTGAAATCGGAGACTTACCTTTACTTATCCCCACTCTTGGCGCTGTCGTATCAGGTGCTGTGGCAGGCGATCAGCTTTCTCCCATAGCTGATTCTTCCATCGTGGTTTGCGCAAGCTCCCAATGTCCACATGGTGACCACGCATACGCCCAATTTACTTATGGAATTCCGATCTTATTTTTCACTGCGGCAGCATATGCCTTGTCAGGATGGCTTGTCGCCTGGGGATCATGGATTGGCATTTTAGCTCCTTTATTCATCACAGGGGCAATGATCACAGCATACTTTTATTTAAGACAGCAACATATGTACATGAGCTTGGCGACAAAGACATAGTAAGGTAATATCTTGTCCAAATTCATCAATCGGAGGAAAGAAGAGGATGGTCGGGTACGTGATTTTGCTGGTGATTTTTGCTGCATGCGTGGGCTTTGCCCGCAAATTATTCTTAAGCAGACGAAAGCAAAATGCGGTCCCTAAAGCGATGAATGCCATAGGTAAAGGCGCGAGAGTCTATAAGAAAATCTCCCGAAATGGCATAGGCATTGTTTCTGTTGCTCTAGACGGCAAACTAGTCGAATTTGAAGCCCGCAGCCATGATGGAACAGCCATCGCCTCTTTCACACCCGTTCAAGTAGTGACAGCTATAGATGACCGCACTGTCACCGTAGCTCCCGTGAACTTTTCACCTAATACTTAAAGCCGGGCTGCGCCCTAACTCGAGTTAGGGCGCAGCTTCAAGTAATAATCCGTTCTATTTTATTTCGTATACGATAGTCACGTTCGCTTGCACATCCACATCTCCACCCACAATCGGGGGTGAAACGGAAGAATCCATCATAGGCGCTGCTTTTGCCATCGTAAATAGTTCAGGTCTGCGGTTGACAGGCTGATATGAGGCCTGATCTAATGATACAGCTAATACTTTTCCTAAAGTAATACCTGTGCTGCTCGACAATACAGCAGCATCCGAGCGTGCATAAGCTGCAGCCTCTCTGATCGCTTCATCTCTATGGATACGTGGATCATGCAATCCAAAAGAAATGTCATCGACAACATTTGCCCCGTTTTGCACAGCAGTGTCCACCCATGTCCCAATGCTATTCAATTGCTGGGTACGGAGAATCAATTTGTTTTCCACATGATACCCTCTAATACGGGGAGTCCAATCCTCAGGCGCATGGACCGGCCTATTGGTATAAAGAGCATAAAGGACAAATTGGCCTGTCTGATACTCGCCGTCTTTCAAACCGGCGCCTTTCAAGGCTGTAATCAAAGCGTCCATTTTCTCACTGTTCATTTTCAAAGCCTCATTCGCATTGACTTCTTCCGTCATGACTCCTAAACGAATCACCCCTTCATCCGCCGGCTTTTTTAAGCTGGATCTTCCCGAAACTGTCAACTGATAAGGGACTTCGCTTCCTTGCCCAAATGCCGGAGCAGTAAAACTTAAAAACAGAACTAAAAAAATGCTATATTTGCCTAACATGGTCACTCCTAATATAGGGATTATTATCTGCATATTAGGTCCGTATTGTCCTCCTGTCAAGTGAATGCACCTACCGGTACTTCCGCCTTTTCGCCTCTTCATGTATAGTTATTCGCATGAGTGGAAAAATCAGAGTTCTTAGCGACCAGACAATCAACGAGATAGCTGCCGGAGAGGTGATAGAAAACCCGTCTTCCGTCATCAAAGAACTCGTGGAAAATGCCATTGATGCCGATTCTACAGAAATCACCATAGAAATACGCGGCGGCGGCAGGCAATTGATCCGTATTACCGATAATGGCTGCGGCATGATCCCCGACGATGCACTGTTATGCCTCGAAAGGCACGCAACCTCTAAAATCCGTTCGTCCAACGATATTTTCTCCGTAGGAACGCTAGGCTTCCGCGGTGAAGCTGTCCCCTCTATCGCTGCTATCTCAAAATTCACCCTGCTCACATCTCCCCGCGGTCATGAAAATCCCCAAGGAACACTCGTTTTAGTGGACGGAGGAAAAATCATTAGCAGTGGCCCGGCCGCCCGCGAGCCGGGAACAACATTTGAAATTAAACAGCTCTTTTTTAACGTACCCGTAAGAAAAAAATTCCAACGCTCTCCCGTTTACGATGCGCAAGAAATAGAGAAGCTTTGCATCGCTTTTGCTTTAGCGCATCCACAGATCCAATTCACACTGATAAGCAATGAAGAAAGAGTACTCAAAACCGGTGTAGGCCAAGGCGAAGATATTCTAGGACAGCGTATTGAAGCACTCTTAGGAAGCGATCTCCGTGCGCAGATGAAACCGATAAATGCTTCTTTAGACGGCTTTTCTCTCCAAGGGTATATCGGCCTCCCTAGCCTGCACAGGCCCAATCGCACAGGACAATATCTCTTCATCAATGGTCGCAGCGTTGTCTCTCCTTGGATAGGACACCTTATTAAAGAATCCTTTGGTACAATGCTCCCCTCAGGACGACACCCTCTATTTATTCTAAACCTTTTAGTTCCAAATGGTTGTGTCGACGTCAATGTCCATCCACAGAAAAGGGAAGTGCGGTTTTCCTACGATCTCAACATCAAAGAACTTGTCCGTACAGCCATCAATCCTGTACTGCATCCTGCCTTCGAATTGCACCAAGAAGAGAGGGAAACACCGTTTTCTCCCACCCCTCTTCCACCCCCTGCCTGGAAAAATAATGTGTGGGCTGTAGATTCTTTGGAAATAGAAGAGGATGTAGAAATAAACACATCTAAAAAAGCGCCTCCTCCCCACAGAAATATAGAACAATTTACAAAACCCCTTCCCTGGGAAAATGAAACCCCTATTTCGCTTAGCTCCCCCCCGCAATCTTTGCAGACAGCTTTGAACATTCCCTCATCACCTATTCCCTCGTTATTATGCACAATGAATGGCTATCTGCTCCTAGACGGAAACTCGCTAAAAGGCTCTTCGCTCTACCCTGAGAAAAGCGACGACTGCGCCTTTGCCTTAATAGACCAACGCAGAGCCCACCACCGCATTATCTATGAAAGCTGTCTAGACCAAAATAAGGGTGTCCTCGCTCTTCAATCCCTTCTAGTACCTCACCCTCTTCAGCTTTCCACTATAGAAAGCCAGTTATTGGCCCGCAATAACGATACTCTAAGGAAGATCGGAATCTCCCTACTGCAAATCGGCCCCCAAACCTGGGTTGTGGAATCTATACCTCAGCTTCTAGGCTCAGTGAATATTCAGGCCCTTATTGAAGAAATATTAGAAGCCTTGCAGCATGAAAAAGCTGATCTGCTTTCTGCAGCGCTTGCCGACAAGCTCGCGACACATGCCAGCCACAACGCCGTTGCCCGCTCTAGCAAACTTTCGTTTGAAGAAGGCCGCTCTCTCCTTGCTCAACTCTGTTCCTGTAAACAGCCCCTATTTTGCCCCAAAGGGAAGCCTATCATCATTGCTTTAAGCAACAACGAGTTGCAAAAACGCTTCGGCTAAATACCCTGCCTAATTCTCTTCCTTTTTTATCTTTCACGTTTTCTCTAAAAATACTATTCTGACCTTTTCCCTACTCTTAGGGCAAGCTCTTCTAAAGGATACTTATGGATCACCTCTCGCGCACCCAAAAACTGCAAAATACATTAAAATCATCCACTGAAGCGCTCATCATCGAAGAACCTATCAATATCTTCTATCTGACAGGCTGCGATATCAGCACCGGTACTCTTTACATCTCAAAACACCGCTCTACCCTTCTTGTCGACGGCCGCTATTTTGAAAGCTGTACAGGGAAATGCAGTATCGACGTCATGCTTATTGAAGAGGGCACCCTCCCACACCTTATCCAGAAGGACTCCATCGCATCCCTCGGCCTTGATGCTAATACTACCACAGTAGCGCGCATGGAAAAACTCAAAGAAAGCCTCCCCGGCATTGCTATTATCCCCCTGGATGCCCCCATCTCAGCCCTTCGTATCATTAAAGATGAACAAGAAATCGCTCTGCTGCGTACAGCAGCTCAGCTGGGAAGCTCCGGCTATGACCACGCCGTCAGCTTACTCAAACCTGGAATCACCGAACGTGAAGTCGCCTCTTCACTGGAAATCTATTGGCTGCAGCAAGGAGGAAATGGCCTAGCCTTCGCCCCTATCATTGCCTTCGGTGCCAACAGTGCTCTGCCCCACCACCGCGCAGGTGATACTGTATTAAAAGAAAACGATTCCATACTGATCGACATAGGCGTTGTCAAAGACAAATACCACTCAGACATGACGCGTGTTAAAACCATAGGAACTGCCCCCAAGGAATGGCATCACATTTATGCCATTGTTCGGGAAGCTCATGAACAAGCAATGAAAGCATGCAAAGCAGGTATCACTGCCGGAGAACTGGACCAAATAGCCCGGAGCCACATCACTGAAAATGGATACGCTGCCTATTTTACTCATAGCCTAGGACATGGAGTAGGATTGGAAATCCATGAAAACCCTTTTATCCGCAATAAAAAGCCCCAAGCAGATGTCATTCTACAAGCGGGAATGGTCATTACTATCGAACCCGGGATATACATACCCGGAATGGGCGGGGTAAGATTGGAAAATACGGTTATTGTAAATGAAAATGGCTGCGAAGACATTACTCTCCGTAATCTTTAAGCGATCTTTAAATCCATTTAGTACTATAGAGTTAATTATATATATTTGAAGGTTTATAACGCTTCATGCTCACTTTTCGGCAAAAGATCTTTATCAGCTACGTTGTAGTTTTCTTGGTATTTCTTACCTTGATGTTCCCTTTTTCCTCTTGGATGGTCAAAAATATCATATTCAAAAGCATGCGTGACCGCGCTATCGAGCTTATCGCCCGTATCCAAAGCGCCCCTAATAACGAAGCCTTGATCCGCCGCTTAAAAGATCAAAAGCATATCATCTTCTTCCGCGTGAGCGTCATCACCGATGAACATAAAAGCCTATACGACTCCCATATCAAACGTCTATTAGGGCCAAAATTCAGCCAAGAACAAATTATCGATCACCCCGAAGTGCTTGAAGCATTTAAAAAAGGAAACGGCTACCACGAAGAATATTCCGACCTCCTAGGACAACGCTTTGCCTATATGGCCCAAGCCTTTGATTTTCACGGCAAAACCTATGTGATGCGCACTGCCTATCCTTATAAATATGTGGTTGAACTCACCCAATATTTTGAAATTGGATTTCTTATCCTAGCCACTGTGATTCTCCTTCTGTTCAGCTTGATGACCTGGTTCATCATCAACCGCCTAACTAACCCTATTCAACAAATCATCAGCGCAGTACAGCCCTACGAAGAATCCGAAAATACCTCTCTCCCCGAAATCGTTCTTCCCGGTAGATCTGCCACGGATGAAATCTCTAAATTGGCCGAAACCCTAAACTCCCTCTCCCGTAAAGTTCAAAAACAAATCGGAACCCTGACAGACGAACGTAACGAGAAAAGTGCTATCCTTGAATCTCTTGTCGAAGGCGTTATCGCTATTGATAGTAACTACAAAGTCCTATATGCCAACTCCACAGCCCTTAAATTTCTTGAACTAGAGAAAGAAGACCTTGTTGGCCAAGATTTAAGACACATTCAAGATACCTCCACACTAGAGATCCTCCGTCGCAGCTTAGAAGAAGAAAAAGCTGTTTCAGATACACTAAAACTTAAAAATGCTAAAGGACAACTCTATCTCGATATCGTCGCCGCCCCCATCAACAAACAAAATAACGGCGCCGTTCTCGTCATGCAGGATAAAACATCCCATTACCGCATTCTTGAAATGCGCAAAGAGTTTATCGCCAATGCCTCGCATGAACTAAAAACTCCGATTACCATCATCCGCGGATTTGCAGAAACTCTGCACGACAATCCCGATATGCCCCAAGATCTATGCGTAGAAATTACAGGTAAAATCGTCCGTAACTGTAAACGCATGACCAAATTGATTAAAGACCTTCTCACATTGTCCGATATAGAGCACATCCCTGAATCACGCCTCATTGAATGCGATATGCACCATCTCGTCGTCGAATGTTGCGAACAATTGCAAGATGCTTATCCAGACACAAACATTCAGCTTGTACCGGAAGAAAGTGAAGAATTTAATATTATTGCTGACCCTTATCTTATGGAAATGGCAGTGAACAACCTCATAGAAAATGCAGCAAAATATTCTAAAGGTCCGGCGCACATTAAAATTGAATTCACCGACCAAGGCGATAAAATTCAAATGACTGTTGCTGACAAAGGGATAGGTATTCCCGCTCAAGATTTAGAACATATCTTCCAAAGATTTTATACTGTCAATAAAAGCCATTCCGCCAAACTCGGCGGCTCCGGTCTTGGCCTTTCCCTAGTAGAAACAATTATCGAAAAACACTTCGGTAAAATTTCTGTCGAATCCCAAGTCAATGAGGGAACAAAATTCACTATAATACTCCCTAAAATTAGAGATAATTATAATTACTCTTAGTTTTTTATAATTATTAATTTAATTTTTATTCGAATTGTTACAAAATAATAGTATAAGTAATAATTGGGATATAAACGATTATGGCTGGTCCAATTCATTCACAAGCAGCAATCGCTGAGACTACAGCGCCATCAGTTAAATCCCTAATTTCTAAATTCGATAAAAGTGCGCAAACTGCCAGTACTTTCAAAGCAACTCCCCAAGGAGCCCCAGGGAAACTAGCTCCTCAAGGAAAAAATATCTTGCAAATGGGAGACCCTAGAGTCTCTCAAGATAATCATGTCAAAGACCTCAATTCCCGCGTCGTAGTCCAATCTTCAGTAACCGTAAATAAATCCTCGCAACAAGTCTTTAAAAAAGCCATTAATACAACCCAAGCCAATGCCCCTGTTCTAAGTCGTTGGAATGGCGACGCCCAGCCCACACAAGCAAAACAACGGCTTGCTGCCATGGAAATGGGCAAAGTTGTCAACCAACTTGAAATATCGCAATCCAGAATGCGTTCGGGCACCGGAAAAGTCTCTCCTGAACAATTCCAATCTAACGTCTCCGATGCACATGGTAAAATGCTCGAATCAGCCTCCCAAATGGCCGATAGTGCCCAGGCTCAAAAAGAACTAGGGACCTCTCACAATAAGCTTTGCTCAATGGCTAGTCCTAGGCATGAAACGCAAATGAGCATGAAATATGAGATGAAGGTGGCCATCGGCTTTGCCCGCGGGCTGGGTGAAAAAGTCACAAAAGAAACTGTCCATCAACAAGTAGATCAATTCCTAGCAGGAAAAGGGGTCAAAGACAGTCAAATCCAGCATGAAGCAAACTTCTATAATGTCACCCCCGACACTGCGAAATTAATCCTTGCCGATCGTCATCTCCGTACTGCATCAAATGAAAAAAGTCCTGCTAAAGTCGCTGCACATTTTGAAAAGTTAACAGGAGAAAAACTCACTCCGCAAAATTTTAATACTAAAATTAGCGCCTTCCTACAGGAAAACGGCGTATCGGATGCTATGATAGATAAAGAAGCCAAAGGCCTAAATATCTCAAACAACCAAGCTCGCCTGCAGATGGCCAATCGATTGATCGCCTATAAACAAGGGGGCCTGGAAAATGTGTCTCCCTCCTTAGTAGAAAGGAAAGAGGTCTCTGGATATGACATGGGACTCATCCAATTAGTAGAGAAAGAATTTAAAAAAAATGTCCATAATCCCGAAAAACTTAACAGCGCGGAAGTTTCCTTTGGTGATAAAAAATTTGAAGTCATCGTCACTACTAAAGAAGGAATAGAAAAAATCGGCGGCAAACATGCTACTCTGCATAAAGTGGGCGTGACGGTCGTAGAGAAGAAACTAGCGCAAGGTTCCTTCGGAAAAGTCAGCACTTTCACCTCTTTCTATTCCATCAGCCACCCCTCCCAAAGACAGCAGGCAGTCATAAAACAAGAATTGAAGCCAGATGATGAAGCCATAGAGGAAGATGACGACGATGATGATGAAACACTCTCCGAAAGCAGCAGCACAACCAAACCGGCCGCTACAGAGTCTCAAGCTGCTGCAGCTCCTGTTGAAGAGGTCGAAGAAGAGGAAGAATACTACGGCTCTGCCGTGTATGTACCTGATATGGAAGACTATTCAAACCACCCATTAAAGAATATGACGTTAAATGCCGACGGAGAAATTGTTCCAGGAGGTACCGAACGTAATTATGATCCGGAAAATATGTCCTCATTATTAAACGATGTAGAAAAGAAAAAACGATCAGACAATAATGACCTCCGCTTTTTTTTCGATATGCATAACTACCTTAAACCCTTCGTAGAAAATGACGATAGACCGCCGGGAGTAGATCCGAAAAAAGACATCACACGTGAAGCCATTAGCTGCGAAACCCAAATTGAATCATTATCAAAATCAGCTCAACGGGCTGAAGAAAGACAAAATGAAATGAATGCATATATGAGCCCTCTTCCTTCAAAAGAACTTGATTATAAGGATAATGCCTTCTTGGGCCTTTATAAGAAAGGTGCTGCAGCTATGTTAAAAAGCGGAGAATTTCATAACGGATTTACTGCTGACAGTGCAGCTGCAGCCATCAAAGATATTGATTCGATCTTTTCAAAAAGGAAAGAAGCTTTAGCTCATATAGATACTCTTAAACAAGAAGACGCTACTGAGTTCGACCGCGAAATAGACTTCTTAATGCAATTTCAAGGGCCCGGCGTCGTAAAAGTTCATTCCATAAAAACAGTCTCCCGTCCCGCCCTAGCCCCCGCTAATAGTGATACAAATAAATACGCAGCTAAAGCTGCCGCAGCCACAGTGGTAGAAAAAGCCATTGAAATGGAACGCTGTGGATTTGAAATAAAGCCCGGGGTAACCTGCGTGACCATGAACGATTTAATGGAAGCAAGGCGAGAAAATAAAATCACGGAGAATGAGTACAAGGAAGTGATCAGCAATGGGATGAAGCCCCTTTTAGGAGCTTTAAAACGACTACACGATGCAGGCATTATTCACCGAGATATTAAACCTGATAACATCCTTCTTGATAAAAAAGGTGACTTTGTTATGAATGACTTTGGAACACTTTGCCATCAACGCAACGATATCACTTATCTAGAAATAAAATGCACCCCAGCTTATGGTCCTCCAGAACTTATCCCAAGCCAAAGTTTAAATAACGACTACGCCCATCCTGATGGCTCCCCCTCTAACTCAAAAATATATTCCAACGATTCAGTAAAAACAGCTTCAGTACCCAACAATGTCACTGAGAAAGCAGATATTTGGAGTCTGGGCATGGCCTTTTTTGAGCTCTTCAACCCGCAAATGAATAAAGAAGAAGGCGGAATGCATCCCGCACTCAGTCTTGCATTGAGACATGGAGGAGATCAAGCCAATACAAATTCCCAATTAGCACAAACAGATAATAAGCTGCTTGTGCAGCAATCAAAAATTCTTACGATGGATAGTCGGCGCGCAGAATATGATGCTGCATATCCTGAGCCCTCGGACAAAAATAGTGTAGATCATCTGATATGGCAGATGACCCGACCCAATCCGCACGATCGTCCGGACATCAATAAAATCATTGATTACTTTAACAAATAAAAAACGCTAACAAATGAAGAGCGGAAATTAAAATCTACTTCTCTTGTTAGCGCATTGTTTAGAAAGCTCTATGCTGATTTAATTCCCATTGGATCTTTTGTTGAAGAGACATAAGACGTCCTACGACCGGGCTCAATTTCGGATTGCCCTTGTCGTAAACGATTACCAATTCTGTAATGTTACTGTGTCCTTCCAAAAAGGATAAGCTATCATCATCCATCGCAGGACAACGTGACACACTGATAAGCTCTAAGTAAGGTGTTTTCTCAATAGGCCTGAGATTTTTTAACTTTTCACAGCCATCAAAATAGATGAATTTGATATTTCCATTCTTTCTCAAATTGCTGATATTCACAAGATTTTTGCAATCCATCAAATTCACTAAATAAAGGCTGGGAAACTTGCTTAGATCAGGAGCCAAGGTAAAGTTGCATTGTTCTAAATTGATCCCTAACAATGCAGGCGAAAACTCATTCATGACTAACTTATAGTTAGCAGGGCTTAATTTATGCATCACATCGCTTCTCATGACAGACATATGGCGAATATTATGCAATAACATGTCAATTTTGCCCTGATCTTTACCCTCGATCCAGACTGGAAGCTGATCTAGTGCATAATTAACACATAGATTCTTCACCTCTTGCTGCTCGTCTTTCACGGCTTTGTCTAATACGGTCTTCCAATTCCCTTCATTGATCGTAGGAGCAACCAACTTTAATGACTTCTCTAAAAGACTTTCCAAACCATGCTTACGTGCTAATACAGCCATTTCATAAGCATTTTCCGGTTTTAAGTCGTTAAGCATGTTTGCTTCAAATGCTGGAAAAGTTGAAGCATCCGCCTGAATAGAGTGCGCATATCCCAAAATTTGACCATATTCTTCTACCGAATAGTTTTTAGGTTTTGCTTGCAAAGTCTGCAAAGTGTGGATCACAGCATTAATAATTTTGGGATTCTCGCCCTTAGATTCCGTTTTGTAGGCATGATTTCCATTCTCAGATAGCAAACCCTTATAATAAGTGGATTGGCTGCTTAGCATCAAACTATTGGCGTATACTTTTTTTGTACGAGTGTTGATCTCCACATTATTTTCGCCTAAGGAAGGAATTGCTTCTCTAAAGACAGGGAGATGCTCACGCACCACTTGTAAATACTTATACTTAAATTCCTTATTATCAGGACTATATATAATTTCAAAAGCTTTTTCGACGAGTTTATTACCCAATTCCGGATGCTCAGATAACCACTGCGGATCGTTTGCTGCCGCCTCGTAATACTGCAAAAAAACCTCATGAGAACTGCTTCTTACCTTAGGGTCGGAGAAATTCTGACCTAGGCAGAGTTCTGAAATCACCTCTTCTGTTGTCTGTGCGTGCTCTATTCTATCTATGATAGCGGTATTATTGCATCCTGGTGGAATTAGCATATAATTATCTCCATTTATCTACTTATTATATTAAACATTACAAAATAAATAAAAAAGATAACAAATACATTCTTTTAAAGTCTACGAAGTAAAATTATTTAACAGACCACATTTCCAAAAAAATTTGAATTTCTACACCTGGGTTTATAAAACTTAGAAGGTAAAATATTTATGTTTTATATTTTCAAAAATATGAATAATTAGAAACCCATCACAAGAGTTAAGATTTCTTTCATGAGATATTTGCTTATTATTTCTTTCTTCTTTAGCCATTTCCTACCACTTGCTGCAAAAGTGGAAGAATCCATTATCCCCTTGATGGATGTCATCTTTGAACGTAACGCTACGGCAAATCAACCTCCAAAGATACGCGTGATAGCCTATAACATGCTTTACAACGTCAAAATAGCAGAAGACAAATTACCTGAAATACATCGCTGGGCAAGCAGAAAACCCCGTTTACTGGAATATTTAGAATTCACAAATGCTGACATTATCGGCAGCCAAGAACTTCAAGCAAATCAACTCCAGGAGATACTGGAATCCCTAGGGAAAACCTATGCCTATTACGGAGAGAAAACTAGGGAAAATGAGGGCAGGACGGATGTGAATGCCGTCTTTTACAAGCATGAACGCTTCAAGCTTGTAGAATCCAAAACCACCCCCTACCACGATCTTAAAAGTCAAAATGCGTTTACCTATTGCCGGTTGAAAGACACCGCTTCCGATAAAACCTTTATCGTCATCAATACTAAATTCACCTACGGCATTTCTTGGGGAGCACTAAAAAGAAGGGAAGCAGAAGCAATCCAACTACATGACTTCATTCAAGATATCCCTTCAGATGAATCGATCATGATCACGGGCGATTTTAATACCATTCCCCTGCTAGATAGCAGCTCTATCATGCGCATACTAACCGGAAAGCACCTGCACGATGCTATAAACCTCTCCTTTTCCGGACATTTAGGCCCCTATTGTTCCATCACTAATTCCAAGTTTTTCACACCCTTCACAGGTCCCGAATTAACCGGTTTTATTCCCGATCACATTTTTGTTAACAACAAGGTGGACGTCCTCTCACATGGGATTGACACTGCAAAAGTGAATGGAGAATTCCCCTCCGATCACTTTCCGGTCATCATCGACATTTTCCTGAAATGAGACGATTTTCTGATAGGTCATGAGGCATTGAGAAGATCGTATAAGCCGACATCTAGACAAGCTGAAACCTGGGCTGTACACTTGCAATTATCTTCAGCGCTAATAATTTGTTTTCCAAATATTCTTCTTAAAATTTCAACTGTCAAATCCTTATCCTTAAGCATATCTTCAATGAGCACTTTTTCTTTTTTGAAATTTGTCGTTACAGGATCCTCAGATAGCTGAGAATAAAAAGACCGGTAACATGGAATATTTAAGTTCTCTTTTGTGATGACTTCACAGGGATCTTGAAGGATATTTAGATGGCTATTTAAAGTTAGACAACTATCTTTTGAGACATTCTCATTCAACTGACGAACGAAAATCGAGAAGAAATAAGCATTTCTTTCTCCAAACCCATACAGAATGCCGGTAAGGTAGTGATTAGAAAAAACTTTTTCCCAAAACATTGATTTAGGATTTTCAAAATCCAAAGCGGCAGTGATAGGATCAAAATTGCTCCCTATCTCAGTATAAAAGATCTCATAGTGCTTTTTTAAAATCCATACTGCTTCTTGAACGTTAAGCATATCAACCAATAAGTAATGCTTACAGTCAGAGAGAGTAGCGCGAAAGAGAAATGAGGGATGTTTATAATTTTTTTTCCAATCAAGCCAGTTTTGGAAATTCTTGTATGAAGTATCATTTACACAAGATGCATGAATTTCAGCTAACAATTTATCCTTCTCCACCTCGCTTAACGTATTAAGATGATGTTGACACGTCGCAATGCACTCCTCTTCCGTAGCAATACATATTGTTATACCTGACATGGGTTTGGTCCCAAATAATGTGTACAACATCGCACCATCTAGAAATACTTCCTCTATAAACTCACTCATCCAAACCCGATCATCAGCACGCAAGGCGATTTCTTCACCTACTTGCTTTTGATCACATTCTACGCTCTGAAAAAACAAGCCAGAAATAATTAGAGATAAGAAAAATGATTTAAGAAATGACATTTATTAACCTTTAGAAATTAGGCAAAGTCTGTATGTCTGTACTATTGCATGAAGGACATTGAAAATCCCATACTCTACCTTCCCATTCATAATAACAATTGTTGCAATGTAATTTGAATAATTTACTACCTACCTTTCTAAGGGTTATTGGAATATAAAATCCCTTTTCATCTTCAAACAACAATGGTATGTAGGTTACATCACCTTGATCCATTTTAAGGATAGCTCCTAAACTACCTAAATGTCGATGCATTATAGCTTCAGGCTTAATATAAATTTGTTCAGATTCTTGACTTAGTATGATGTCTTTCGATTCACAGATGATTTCATTAACGACTTTAAGAGAGGTCTGAAGATACAAATCCATTAATATTTCTTTATCATTAGCTTTAAGATTCATATTCAAAGATAACAATACAACCAAGCAAACAAATATTTTTATACGCATCATCATCATCAACCATATTTGATATATTCTAGAAAAATGTATAATTGCTCAGTTCAATAAAATCAACTTAAATTTTCTCACTATTTGCACCTGACACATGTTTAAAAGTGCATATAATCTATTAATTATTCTCTGAAGAGTGTGTTCTGTATTCTCACGAAATTGTAGAGAATATTGAACTTCATTTCAAAAAACTTAGATCAAGGTAAATTGCATAGTCATTAAGTTCTTTAGCATCATTCTGAAATATTTTTCAAAATTCATCCAAAAATTTCAGCTCTATTTCAGCTTCTATTGCCTTCAATGTAAAATCATCATAGAATTTCTCCGAATTAGCTTATCTCTATTACTTTTCAGCGAAGACTAAAGAAACTTGACTAATTATTCTATATATCACATTACCCACATTGACAATCTACAAAGTATTATAAGCGATGGTGCTCTCTGGTGTGATAGAGAAAGAATTAATAGAAATCCTCCACATACAAATGTAGGCTATAAACATATAAAAGAAAGACGCTTAAAACATCCTGTAGCTGTTGCTAAATTAGGCTTCTTAGGAGATTATGTACCTTTTAATTTTTGTTGTCGCTCAGTAATGTTGTATGTGATCTTTAAGGGACATGATGAATATATCGGGGGCCAGGATAGTATTGTCCATCTTGTAAGTTCTATTGAACAAATACGAGCTACGGGACAACCTTCGTTTTGGACTGATCGTCACGCTGATCTTCAGTACGCTAAACAATACGATACGCTTGAGAAAATAAAGAGCGAATTGGATTTCACAGTAATGCCATTAAAAATTTGGAGTCCCAATACGGAGACAAAAGAAAAAAGACAGGCAGAATTTTTGGTTCACTCCCATTGCCCATGGACCGCAATAGAAAAGATTGTAGTAAAAAACCAGGCTATGGCAGACAAAGTAGATGTAATAATTCGGAAATCTGCACACAGACCTCAAATTATTGTAAATGGAGATTGCTATTATTAAAGGTTACGATGTTTGAATTAACTCGTGGAAACTTGCTTAAAGCCAATGTAGATGCTCTGGTAAACACTGTAAATACGGAAGGTGTGATGGGTAAGGGAATTGCGCTGCAGTTTCGCAAAGCCTACCCTGAAAATTACAATGCCTATAAGCGCGCATGTAATAAGGGACTTTTAAAACCAGGTCAAATGTTTACTTTTCATTGTGGATTTTTGAATAACCCACGTTATATCATCAATTTTCCAACAAAACGTCACTGGCGTAGCAAGTCAAAAATTGAGGATATCGAAATTGGGTTAAAATCATTAGTTAATGAAGTTCGTCAGTTAAATATAACTTCTATAGCAATTCCTCCTTTAGGATGTGGTTTAGGAGGGTTGCTTTGGCAAGAAGTTCAACCCCTTATGCGTTTAGCTTTTGCTCAGTTGCCAAATGTCCGTTGGTTGGTTTATGAACCTGAAAAATCTGAAATAAAAAACATTATGCCAAGACCTAGGATGACCCTTGGGCGCGCAGTAGTTCTTGGCTTAATCCAGCGCTATTTAGTTCCAGGATTTGTTTATGAGATTTCATTATTAGAAATTCAAAAACTGGTCTACTTTTTGGTGGAAGCAGGAGAAGAATTGAATAGTGTGAAATATGAAAAAGGCCATTATGGTCCCTATTCAGATACCATACGTCATGTTCTTGAACGAATTAATGGCCACTTTATTCATGGTTATTTAACTAACAAACCAGAATCTCCAATTACTATTGATCCCTCAACAAAAGAGGAAATAAATCGATTTCTAAAAGAACATAGCAACACTCGTGAACGTTTTGAAAAAGTGTCTAAATTAGTAGAAGGGTTTGAAACTCCGTTTGGTATGGAGTTGCTAGCCACTGTTCATTGGGCAGCTACACGTGAAATTCATGGCACAGCATTAAATAGTGAATCTATCTTGCATGTTATTAAAAACTGGAATACTCGTAAAGCACGTGTAATGCAATTTGATCACGTTAAAATCGCTCTAAATCGCCTTATTAGCCAGGGATGGCTGCCATCTTGATATCAAAATTCCCCCTATTTATCCGAATATAGTTACAGATGAAGAAACAGTGGATGCAATTTGCCGACCTAGAACCTACCTGCCTGAGGGGCTGCTTTATCCTTGATCTATGACAGAAGATAAACTCCCATGCTTTTTGAAAAATTGCTGTCATAGTTTGCGGGGGCAGCGGCGTGACAAGAGCTCTTCTAAATGAATGGGCCATTAAAACGAGAGCATCACTGTAAATTATATTATCCACTTTAAAACAATTATTACAGTGCAAAACAACAGTAGATTAAATTGACATTAGATTTGTTATAAATAATAATACTCTACTCTAAAAACTATATAAGAGAGCACTTATGACTACAGTAGATATTTCCACAGGAGATTTCTCACAAAAGATAATTCACGCCCAAAATATGATGAGAGGCTATTACTCTATGTGCGAATTAAGGAAACACGTACTGGTATCCTTAAGTGCTTTCTATAGAATAAATATGCGAGACGGAACTAAAAACGAATTTATGGCTTATTTAGATCTGCTTTCCGGTCATATCATCGAATCTACTTCAAGTAACTGCCTCGCATTGAAATTTAGAATAAACCCTAATCCAGAATCTGTCAGAAGATTAAAATGTACCATTCTCTGCTCTACAAATGAAGAATATATCATTTCTATCCGACTTAATAACATCATACTGAAAGCGCTCAGAACTTGCTTAAACATATTAGAAAACTGTATCGATAGCCCTAATAGAAGCTATAAGGAAAATCAAGAATTTACACTTCAGCTGGGCAGATCTTATACAGGTGCAGACTTTCCTACGTTTATTAAAACCCACTCCTTTTACCATCCCATCATGGAAGGAGAAATAATTACTGTCTGGGATGGGTACAGAGATGACAATAGAAATTTCAAAGCTGTAAAAGTCGTCGAAATCAAGATGCCTGAAATCACGGTAACTGATGGGACAACAAACCAAACAGTCAAGGAAACGGAAGTCTATTATAGACGGAATACTCCCCCTATCCAATCGGATGAAACTTCAGGACGTATAATAAGAAATGATTTGATCACTGAGAGCCTTCGAAGATACTCTGTTGATGACAATCAAGCGAACAATATATTTAGAAAATATTTTAAAACAGGCCTCTGTGATAGTAAACGAGAGTATCCTTGCAATATATCTCCATATGCTTCCGTTTACCCGCATGATGAACTACCTTTTGAGGTTGGTGAAAGGGTCCGATTATCTAAAAACGTAGGAAAATCCTGTATAGGATTTGTAAGATTAGTAGACCAAACTCACATCCATTTCTATGTCATTCCCAATAGAAAACTACCTGGACGTTATTCTCAATCTATTAGACTAGAACATCTTCAAGATCTAGTCATGGACCGATCCCATCCATTGAATGATTTTTTCTGCATATCTAGAGCACACCTCGAAAAAACAATGACTAAATCCTTAAAAAGAATCTGTGAATACATTCCAGAGAAAACTGTGGCATTTACAGCACTATTAAATAAAAACACCGGAAAACTGGTTAACAAAGCAGGAAATAAATTACTTGAACGTGAGATCAGCGGAGTCCCCCTAGAAATGCAAAGTGACATTGTCAAGGTGATTTTCAAGCTGACAGAAGATAGGAAGTTGTTATTTAGCTACGATGATGCTCAATATGTTGCCCCACCTCCAATAGCAAAACATATGGACATCCTTATTCGAACAATGCAAAGCCTTATTGACAGCAGCACAGAAACTACATTTACCGCACAGCTTTTTTCACAAAAACCTAATTACCACGGTCTGTTTAATGAAATAAAGCCGTTAGACTCCTTACAAGAAAGAAGGCGTATTTATATGGAAGCAAAGCCCAAAGCTAAGAGTACTACTATGGTTTCTAAACTTGATATTTCTAGACGCATCGCAAGGTCATCCGTGAACTTGGAAGTTTTACAAAAGGGTATTGAAAGGATGTCGATGGATTCAAAGTCCATGGATACTTCAAGTTAACCTAGCTTGATGTCCTGATACTCTCGAAAGGGTATAACGAACCCCATTCTCGACTGTATCAGAACACTAAGACTTATCGATCCCACCTTATTTATGCAATAAAGGAACCTTCAAGTCCTTCTTGATATATATTTCAGCGTACCCTGGTAATGCTGTAGGGTTCTCAAGCTTTTTGAAAAGTTGGATGAGCTTTAGATCTTTTCCGTCCGTGAGATGTACTATGCGCCATACATTGATAGGATTGCTCTCCTCCCCTTCAACGGATTGTTGAACATGAAAAAGGGGTTGGTGATTTTCAGTATGAATAGTCTTACCTGATTCGTCGACTAAATCTTGCCTTCCAAGAAAGGTTGCTATTTGATCTTTATGATTCAAATATACCTCTTCAAAAATCTCATCATAGAGCTCTTTATTGAGCCATTTATTCTGCTCAGATGACCGAAAAAACACCTCATCGCCATTTTCTAAAATCTTTTTCCCCCAGGATTTCCCCGCCCTCACAGCATAAGGAATGTAAATTTTAGGATCCCAAGCCTTTTTAGCTCCCATATCCCACAACATTTCTCGAGTAAAATTTACTGGTATCGGTGTTTCATAATACTTAGCAAGAACGTCATTGATATCCACATCCCCTAGCTTAATCTGTGTGTTAGCAGGATTGTTCCAAGCTTGTTCGAATTCTTCTTCTGCATAATTCATATTTACCGCTTACCCCCGTCTAGAAAGAAAGCAAAAAATACTCAACAAATATATTTATCGTCTACTTTTACTAAAAACGCATGCCTATCTAATTTTTTAAATCCATTGTAAAACAACTTTTATTCTGTGCGTTTCAGAAGCTGTTATGCGATACTTATCATAATCGGCTGCAACGTCCAGTTTTATTGCCAGCCGATTTATAGCCATGGACAGCATAAAGGATAATAATATGCGTTCTGATCAGCATAGTTCTGTTTCTAAACATCTTCATACTTTAAGCGACGATGCAATCCTAATACTTCTTAGGCACGGAACTGCCTTACATTCAAGATATGGATCGTCTTTTAAAGTTACTGTGGATGGGATTCCCCTATTTGTAAAGCAAGTGCCTTTAAATGAAGTTGAGGTAATGACACAGAATATTAGATCGACTAAAAATTTATTTGGTTTACCTGTTTATTATCAGTATGGCGTAGGCTCTGATGGCTTTAGTGTTTGGAGAGAGGTAGCCTCTCATCTCATGTGCACACACTGGGTTCTAGAAGGAGAATGCGAAAATTTTCCTTTATTGTATCACTGGCGAGTTCTCAACAATTTTCAAGAAAAAATTCCTTTCGACGACGAAGAATTCAAAAAGCATGTCATATACTGGGAAAATTCAAAAGCTATTGGAGAAAGAATTAAAGCCAATTATAATGCTTCGGCTAATGTTTTGCTCTTCCTTGAATATATCCCTGAGACATTAGAAAACTGGCTTAGTAAAGAGTTTAGAAAAGGTACACAAGAAGCTGACAAAGCTATTGCTATGGTCGAAAGAAATCTTCTAGAAACCGCTATTTTCATTAAGGAAAAGGAGATGGTGCATTTTGATGCTCATTTTCAAAATATTTTGACCGATGGTACGCATTTATATTTTTCCGATTTTGGTTTAGCCACAAGTTCGCACTTTATTCTCTCACAAGAGGAGCTAAACTTCTTTCTCATCCATTCAAATTATGATCTTTATTACATGGTAACAAGATTAACCAACTGGCTTGTGGCTGAATTATTTGGTAAAGAGTTTTTGGACAAAGTTCTACAGGAATATGCCGAAGGAAAGACTCCTGGTTCATTGCCAATAGCATTAACTCCCTTTCTCTCATCAATAATAAAACGTTACGCACCCCTTACGCTAAAAATGAATAACTTTTTCGAAACGCTCACAAAAAAAACAAAACAAACACCGTACCCTAGAGATGAACTTGATCATCTTTGGGCAGAGATCTCTTTTTAATTTTATCAATTTTTTTCAGTATTAATTATTGCAGTCCTTTTGCATTTTCAGTGTAGTACTCCAAATTCGCCCAATATTCCATAGTGGTAGGCGATGGGACAAAACCCCAAGCATGATAGGCACTGATTGCTCTTTGATTTGTTACACGGGTAGAAAGCGCAATTTTCTTGGTGCTTGGAATTGATTTTAAAAGGGAACTCATTAGCAGTTTGCCAATTCCTCGAGATTGAACATCTGGTGAAACCCCGAAAATAGGAACCCTTACGATTTCATTATCGGTTATGCTCGTTAAACAGTAAATGGCTCCGAGAGGTGATGAAGTCTTTGTATCTATAGCTGTGAGGAAGAAATGGATATAATTCGAACTCATTTCCTTATTAGCTGCTAACCCATTTGGAAAATCTTTACTAAAGAAATGCATTAATACCTCTTTAATCTTCTCTTCCACCAATGACCAAGGCACTTCGTCGAACCCATTTTTAAAAAATGGTGCGATTGAATGTAAAAACTTGTCTTGGGAAACACAGTCGGGAAATTGTTTAGCAAACTGAACTTCGACAGGAACATAGGCTCTCGAAAGACATTCACATACGGAATTTAGCTTTTCTGAGAATTGAGTCGATAGAGGATCGATGATTGCAAATTCGATCAATATCTGCGCACCTAATTTATCCTGCACTAAAAAATGTTGCATTTGTCCCTCTTTTATAAAGTTCTACAAGGTTATGAATGAACATTGAATTTATTTCATAAGATAAAATTAGAAGTAAATCTGGAATTGAAAAAATGATGCGTTGAAAAATGAAATACATTTTGCAGACAAAAGGGATCCATGACACCATTTTGCATCAAAAGTTAACCATAAAGTGATTTGCTTTTAGCATAGCGATTCGAAGACTATATGATTTTAAAATATCTATCTGTGTTTCTTTTAATTCCTTTATCATGTTTTGCTCATGCAAATATGGATAAGGTCTCTCTGGACGATTATCAAAAGCTGGAGAGATTTTTTCATTATCTAATGCACAATTCATTGATGGGCTACTCTTTATGCGGAGAAAAACCCGTATCAATAGAAACCTTTCCATCCCTTTCGAGAATACCTACGAAGTCCGCGATTGAAATTTTTACAAAATATCCAGGATATTCCATAGTTTGGAATGGGTTAGATGCCTGGTTGCGTAATTGTCATTTATTTCCCTCCAATAATTTTACTTTTAGATACATTCCTGAATACAATACGATCGCAATAATAAACAAACGCGCGACAAAAAAAATCATTAAAAAAAACCTGGATTTATTTCATAAATGTTCCAATCCAGATCAAACAGCAAATGATTTTTTAAAGGAAGTCTGCAACCCGTTAGAAAGAGAATATTTAATTCTATTTAATACAAAATTGCTAGGGATTTTATTAGGTTATGGTCGCAACAACTCTATAGCATTTTCTTCTAAAAGTTATTTTCTTAAACTTGAAGGATTTAAATTATACGATGCTAATAATGATCTGAGTGAATTTATGAATCCGGGATTTTTTGTAATTAATAACGGAATGAATGAAGTTGAAAATAACGACGTAAAAAGAATACTGAGAAAAGCCAAAAATAACGTTCAAAGATCTTTCAAAAAGGGAAAATATTTCGAAACTTTTGTTAATTTATTTACGAAATGAGCTGACAAGTGCTTTTATCGAACTGTTCAAAGCGGATGGTCATACCAACGACCTTCGCATTACGAATACTATGAAAGCATTTTTATGCATCGAACAATGCGATCATTCACAACATTTTACAAATCATAACAACATGTATATAAGATGTTTATATTTGCATGTTAAGTAGATAATTGATTGTTGTTTCTTGTGATAGATTGCGATTCCTTGCGTTTGATTCCCCCATTATTCCCCCAAAAAACTACTTTTGATATGCTTTGAAATGTGATAAAATATTTTTAAATCCATCTATAAACGAATCGTAGACCCTTTAGTTTGCAAAAGAGAAAATATATGACAAATTATGACAAATCCAGCCTTTCTTCAAGTCAGCTTAAAGCACTTCCATCTATTGTTGCGTCTAGAAGTGTTGATGAAGCATGTAAAGAAGCAGGTATCAGTCGAAATTGTTATTATGAATGGATGAAAACACCCGAATTCAGAGAAGAGGTAACAAGAATCCGGGAAGAGATTCTTAACGAGGCGATTGAACATCTCAAGGCAAATACGACGAAAGCAGTCGCAACGCTTTCAGCCTTGATGGACAATGAAGGTTCTCCAGCAGTCCAGCGCTCTGCGGCTAACGATGTCCTTAATTATGTGATTAAATTCCGCGAGGTCCAAGATTTTGATAAACGTCTTCAAGAAATAGAGAAATCTATAAGCAATGGAGGTGACGCATGAGTATTCTCACAACACGTTTGAAGAAAATAGAAAAAAAGGTGAATGCCTCCTATGCAGATAATGCGCTTGAAAAAGAGCTTATACAATGGCTAAACCTACAACCTTATACTCCTGGAAGCTCCTTTCACAAATGGTGTGATAAAATGCCAAAACATTTAATAAAACCATTTGCTAGCTACATTAAGAAGAATGTATGTTTTCACACACTTAATGAGTTGAAAGGTTAATCAAGCTGGGACTCCCATGCTTAAAAAAAGAAAGCAAACTTTTAGAAAAGTGAAAACCTTAAGTGGTACCGGTTACTTTCTTATTAAAAGAAAGAGCAGCTGAGAGACATAAGTCGATTTTCAAATTTCTATCTTTTTAAATTTTTTTTACGCTCTTTCATTATTGAAAGCGGTGGCTTTTTGATAAATTAGAATTGATCTAGTCCCGCGGTGATTCTTGATTAAGGTAATTATATTTTTAATAATACAGACAATCTATTTTTTTGATGAGAATTGCTTTCATTCTTATTTGGAAAGACTCCACAAAGGGTTTAAAGTTAATCTACAAAAAAAACTTAACAAATGTAAATTTTAATTTAAAAAATTCTTGGCAAAATTTGCTCATGACTGACTGCTGAAGTCATATTAACTTGTTTCAAAATTCTGGATTTCATTTCTACTCCCTGCTATATTTTCTCTTTACCTAGCTCTCAAAATATTCAGAAGGGGAATCATGGCAAAAGCACTAAAAAAATATTTTCTATTATTTATCTTGGTAACGGCTCCGTTTTTATGACATGCAGCTGAAGCACATAAACCACCAATTCTTACGACAACTGCGATTATTGAAGTACATGAAGGAGGCCAATTCAAAGGGATCGTTTTAATTGAACGAGGAAAAGCCCCGTTTGGCAAAGCAATTCCAGGAGGTAAGGTGGAATATGGTGAAACAGTCGAAAATGCTGTACGACGAGAAATGTTAGAAGAAGTTAATCTTCAATTAAATGATTTAAGACAATTTCATGTTTATTCTGATCCCACAAGAGATTTTAGACACCATTCCGTTGAAGTTGCTCATACAGCCAAAGCTTTTCAAGCTCCAACTGCCGGCGATGATGCAGCCAAAGCCTTTGTAGTTAAGCTAGAAGATATTCCTTGGAATGAGCTTGCTTTTGATCACGCTCAAGTTCTAAAAGATTATATTGAATGGAGAAACGGCAACGCTTCCCTTGCTATGCCAAAACCTTAATCAATGAGGAAAGCAATGATTGTTAGATTCGCTTTAATGGCATTTTGTTGTCTTGCCTCTTTTGGAATTGAGGCAAAAATCGTAGAGACGCAGCATATAGAAGATGTATTGCCTCTTATTGATGAAGATACATGGTTTTTAGTTGATCTTGATAACTGCATGTTTGAGGGAGCTCAAGCTCTTGGTCATGCTAGTTGGTTCTATGACGAATTACAACAAAGAATGCAGAAAGGAATGAGCCGAGAAGATGCTATAGCTGATGCTTATCCCGGTTGGATTAAGACTCAAAAAGTTTGCAAAGTTAAACCTCTTGAAAGCAATTTTGTGCCTATATTACTGACGCTACAAAGCAAAGGTATTACAATCATGGGGTTGACTCATAGGCAGCCTTCTGTTGCTGATTCAACTGCTCGTCAAGTAGGTTCTTTAGGTTTTGATTTCTTAACAACTGCTCCATCTAAAGAAAGTTTTGTGGTGCCGGCTAAAACTCCTACCCTATATTTTCAAGGAATTCTGTTTGTGGGTGACTATAACAAGAAAATCGACATTTTTGAACCTTTTCTATCAATACTCAAAAAGAGTCCTAAAAAAATTGTTTTCATTGATGATAAGAGAAAAAATGTGGAAGAGCTGGAAAATCTAACCAAATATGGTATTGAATATGTAGGAGTACATTACACGGCTGTAGAGCATTCTAAGCCGGTATATGTTCGAGAAATTGCTGAATTCCAATATAAATTTCTAGATCAAATTATGAGCAACGAAGCTGCTTTACTTCTCATGGAAAACGGTTTAGAGTAAACACTTATTTTAAAACCATTCTTTCTTTAAAGTAGTATTCCCACGCTGGTAATTCGAGGGTGAATAGACATTCTGGAGATCGAGTAAAGAGTTGCTTTATTTCTGAGGCTTTTACCCATTTTACATCCTTGCTCTCATCTGAGCAAGGATTAGGTTCTGTGTTCTCCACTTCACAAATGAAAACAAATCCAATCCAAGGTTTGCCATTCTTTAATTGCTGCGTACAGCAAAAAGGACGAAAGCCAAAGACGGCATCATTTTTATTGGATTGAAAGATTTTAGTTTGAGAATTTTCGATTACCGCTTTTAGCTTTAATCCCGTTTCTTCATTAATCTCGCGTGCAAGCGCATCAAAAATATTTTCGTACGGCTTATCTAAAGTGCCGACAGGAAACTCAAAAGTTCCCGTGTACACAGGATCATTTTGAGGTTTCCAGCGTGTCTGTATTAGAACTTCAATAACTCCATTGTTGTTGCGCTCAATAATAGCTCCAACGTATGGAATGGCCATCGAATAATTCTTTTTTATTGACTTGTTACCAATACAACGAAGCAAATAATTCCAAATAGCACTCATAAAATCCTCTTAAGGCCTTTGTCTAGATAGGCTATGATAAACGCTTTTTATAAGCGAAATCCAGTAACATTTTTCTTATCCTTGAAAATTGATTACCCTATAGGACAAAAAGGACAAAAGCGACAAAGTTTTGTCTATAAACGCACATGCTATGTTTTTAATATAAATGGGTTTACCTCAAAGAGACCGCTTCCACGTCCAAGACCATTTTCAGAGTATATTTCAAACTCTTTAAGAATTTCATGTTCTTTCAAAATATCAAAAGCAGGACGTAAATCTGCCTTTTTATAACGCCTAAATCTGCGCATGCACTCTCTTTGTGTAAACTGATTTTTCTTCTCATTTTTTATCCAGTGGAGGATAGTCCTTGCAATAACTTTGGCATTATCTTCATCAAGAAGGTCAAATACCGCAAGGGCATGGTTTATCAAAAAATGGCCTATTTTGACTGCCGCATTCATATCTTCTAAGGATATTAGTCTTTTTTCAGGCTGTCCATAAGCATGCCGCATAACATGAAGCAAGCCTGCTATACGAGCTATCGCCCCAGCCAACTTTCCAGCCCAATCTGTTATATGAGATAAATGACCAATCTCATCTCCCATCAAAGCTTCTACCAGCTTAGAATACTCTAACCACTTGTTAAAGGCTTCTTGTGATAACTTCAGTCTATGCAAAGAAGGTTGCTTATCTTTCATAGGGATTGGATGACTCAAAATAGCTTGCATCACATTTTCATACGCCATTTTATGCTCTGCTAGCATTGGCAATTCATCTAAAGTTCTTTTACCGATATTTGATTTTGGTAATATGTATAAAAACCGACCTAAAAGACCCCTTCCACGGAAAACCTTGTTGTTACAAATGGTTTTAACGACCTGTGGTTGAGCTGTTAAACCCATAGTCAAAACAGCTCTTTCCATAAATACAGGAGCCCTTGACCCTCTATCTACACGCACAGAGCCTGCTGAATGCGCTTGCAGGAATAAATCAATATTTGCTTTTCCATCAGAATAGAGTCCTCCTAAAATATCAAATATTCCCCCTTCATCACTTAGTATAGCCATAGATTCTTGGTTAGCAGCCATGATGCACCCTAAATGTTCCGGGGTAACATCACTGGTCCATATTTGGGGACATTGAGGAACTTCAGGTAAGTTGCATTCGATTTGTTCAATTTCTGCTTGAATTTTTGCATATTCAGATTCTTTGGCTTTTGCCGCGCGGATTCTGAGTTCCTTTAAGCGCGCTTCCATTGTTTTTCGTTTACTCCCAGCTGAAGCAATAAGAGGTTCCATCAATAATTTTTGCTCACATTCCCATTTTCTTAGAGGCGAGGTAACATCACTGTAAATACGCGATTTTCTTGATGCCGGCGGTAATATTCCCAAAATCCACAGATTTATAGGTTCTATGTAGTCTGTTTTAACTTGAACTTCATATTTAGCTTGGGCAGCAGTACTGACAACAGCCAAAGTTAAAAGAGCACTTAGCTCGATAGGTGTTTCTGTCGAACGTGCAAGCTCTTTTACATATGTCATAAAAGGGTCAGGTAATACATCCAGGGGCCAAGGAAGAAGAGAATTCCCCTCTAAAGATAGAGGAGAATTCCAGGTATGATTTTCATTTATGGAAATATTTTGCATTATTGGCCCCCATTATTGTTAGTTTTATGGTTAGCGTTGATGGGCTCTGCTTTCGTAAAGAGATTGCAGACTCTATCTAAAGCATCTCTAACTTGAGGCTTCAACTCGTCCGGGATATAGTATTCTCCAGGCCGACAAAGGCAGCCATCTTTATCAATTATCGCGAAACGTCGCGTGAGAATAATCGAACGAAATCCACGATTGCGTAATTGCATAATCGTTTGTCGGGGATTGAGGGCCCCAATAGCAATGCCTATGTCTCTGACTGAGATGCTAGGATGCGCAAGTAGGGCGCGAAGAGCTCTTTCCTCGCGCGGTCCTTTAATGATTAGGTGTTTATACATTATCCACCTCATCACTAATGGGGTTATTCGCTTTTACCCATTGGAAAAATGAAGCTTCGTCTAAAAGAACTCTACGGCCTATACGACGAACAACTTTATCAAAGCCGTTGATTGCTGCATTAAATACTAGATGGCGCAATCCGCCTAATGGCGGCCAAGGATGATGCTTTGGCCAGTCAGTTAGAGGGATAAGACGTGTTTTATCTTTAGCCTCCATTGATTTTTTGATAGGGTCACTCATTTTACTCTCCTTTTTTAAATCTTTAACATTGCTACGAAGCTTTATTGTTTATTGCTCGGCAATGTACGACATTATAAAGAAAATAAACTGCCCTCATAAAGGCTTCTCAACCAATACGGACGAGATAAAAGGTAGACGGATGAGAGCTCTATTGCTCTTAGAGAAAGAACAAAAGATAGACGGATGAAAAAAAAGGTAGGCGGATTGGAAAAAAGGTAGCCGGATTAAAATCGAAGGGTAATGAGATGTTTTTTGGAAAAATAGGATAAAATTGAGTGTAAAAAGTTGCTTTTTTGGAGCTTTGCTGCATAAATTTAGACCATATGCCCCAAAACTACTTTTGGAGCCACTTAATAGCTTGAAGAGAAGCTCCACAGGTCGTGTGAAGGCGTTTATGCAACAACATCCTTTTTTGGTGGACGGTCAAATATTTGTTCTCGGTTCATCCACACGGCAAAAGTTTTGCTTGTAGGCAAACTATTTTTGCTCATTTTACACTTGTCTATCAAATGGTGTTGTTCTAGCTCATGGATTTTCATGTCGGGGTAGAAATGACGCAGGAGTGCCCCTATTGCTCTACACCGATGCTCTTGGATTTTTTTAGGAGGTACTCGAGCGGTTTTAATAGATTTAAATTCATCCATATTAGGTATGCCAAGTTGGTCAATCAGCTTCAAATATGGAGCTCGTTCATGAGGGTCTTCAAATAAATCTGAAAGGCATATTTCGATAAATAACCTTCTTTGATCGGTGATTGTTGTTAGTAGTTTTTGAGAATGACTTGGCTGTGACGGTTCCTTTGCTGACACAGACACAGTAGCGTTATCCTTTGCTAAACTTTCAAAATGACCATAAAAATGGTTCGGGACTGAATATTTCTTTTCATAAAGGAATTGAAGAAATAGATTTATAGATACTTCTTGAGGAAGCCGTCCATTTGTTTTTGCATAAATATAATTTTGAAAGTTCTCGAAAATTCGATCTTCTTTATCCAAGAGCAATACAACATGCCGACATAAAAAAAATGCAGTTGAACTCTGAATGACTTCATGAAATATAGCAGGGTCTATATTGTAGTAAATAAGAACGGCTTCATCTAAACTCCAGGTTGTTCGCTTAAAAACTACCGGGGCACAAGGAGCTTTTTCTTGAAGTGCCTTTAGCAGCTGCTTAATTCCTTCTTTGTCTAAAAGTCGGCTTCTAGCCTCATTTCCAATATGATACAATAAATTTGTCAAAGAGAGATTTTTCTCTTCTTCACTTAATTTAGAGTAAATATCTGCAGGAGCAGGTTCACACATAACCTTTTCAGAAGCTATGATAGGTTTTTGTGAAGGCGGATTAACAGGGGGACAACTAGAAATCTCCTCTCGACTTGAAGGTAAAAATCTGGGTTTTAAACGATTTCGCTCGATTCGCACACCATTGTAAATAGCATTAAAACAAATTTCGTCAGGAAATATCTCAGGAAGCGCGAGAAAATTAATCGCTTTTCTTTGGAGCATTCCTTTTGAAAGCTGTTCAGGCACGAATATTTTTTTCATTTCCGCCCAAGCAATAACATCATCGGGAACTAATAAATCGTCAAAAGAGGTGTTTGTATTAACACGCCGACATACTATTTCCTTTTTTTTGATGCTTTCAGCAAGAAGCCGACTAATATTTTTAAGAAGAGTAATTGTTCGTGACTTAATGGGAAATTCAAAGGCTACATAATTGCTAAATGTTTGATAATGATCGGCGCCTTGACCATGTGAACGAGTCTCTAAGCTGACTCTAATCTTTTCTTGCAACCAGTCAAAGGATTTCAAAGTATAATAGGTTTCCGCGTCTATAGTGGCTATTCCAGCTAGTAAACAAACTGCTTGTGATACTTTCCAGCAAGGAATTAGACCATAGATGGTATAATTAGGAGCATAAATATCGGCTGTAGAAGGAAGTTGTATCGGTCGATGTTTTTCAAAATAATCTAATATACTATCTGTTGTTACTGATTCCATTTATTCACCGAACATTAAGAGAAAATTTGTTGATTCATTTTTTCAACTATATTTGAAGTGTGTTCTTCAGATAGGTGAGCATAGCGTTTTACCATGGCTAAAGTCTTATGTCCCAATACATCGGAGATTTCAGCTAAGCTTGCCCCACTCATTGCCAAATAGCTGGCAGCACTATGTCGACAATCATGAAATTTGAAATTCGTAATTTTAGCCCGCTTTACAGCGGTTTCCCATGCTGATCGAATATCAATAGGCTTGTGTCCTTTTTGTCCCATTTGTCCAGGAAATATGATGGGAGAATTCCTTCCATGATTTTGATATTTTTCTTGGAGAAGCTGCATTGTTAACCCAGTCAACGGGACGCTTCGTCTTTCTCCATTTTTGGTTTCATGTAAGATTATTCTCCCCCTCTTAAAATCTATATCAGCCCATTTAAGATTCAAAATTTCTGACTTTCTCATTCCTGTAGAAAGAGCTATTACGACGATCGTATAAAGAAAAGGATTTGCACTCTCCTTACAAGCAGCTAAAAGGTTTTTGCGCTCTTCTTCGCTTAAGAATCTCACTCTTCCTCTTGACGGAGTGGGCTTTCTTACTTTGTCCATTGGCGACTGCTCCAGCCATCCCCACTCATCACGCGCAACAGAAAAAGCATGGCTAAGGGCTGCTAGATACCTCAAAACTGTGCCTTGAGAACGCTTTCTTCCAAAATTATTGGGAGTATTAAGCAATTTATCGCGATACTCACCTATCAAGGCTGGTGTAATATCAGCTAAAACATACCTACCTAACTGCTCTTTCCACCAAGAAAACTGGTTTTCTTGTTTCGCACGGGGTTTGGAGGGTAATATTTCTCGCTCATATTTCTCCACCAGCTCCTTCAAAGTTCTCTTTTTTGACTCAGAAGTCTTAAAATGACGCCCCTCTTTGATGGCCGATTCAACTTGTTGTGCCCATCTTTTTGCATCCGTAATCCTCTCAAAAGTAGCCGTTTGAATAGGATGTCCCTTTAGCTTCACTTGAGCTTTATATCGAATTTTTCCGTCTTGAGTGCTTCTTTTTTCTATGTATGCCATGAGTTAACCTTCTATCTAAGGACGACAGCTTACAAAAAATGGGAAAAATTGGCAACATCGGACTATCAATGCGATGTTTTTTATTAAGAAAGTCTATTTTGAATAATAAATGAAGCGTGTTTAGAGTCGCGATTTTTGACAAAGGGGGAGTATTGGGGGATTAAAGATATGATTTATCAGAAAATTAAACAGAAGGACTGTATTCAACAGGACGGGAAACCACAATATTTCCGCCAACATCGTAAATGACTTCAGGAAATAAACATCTTTCAAGATGACTGACTGTTATCTTAGCCTTTTCGGATGATGCTTTGATCAATTCATTGCTGTGAGTGTAATGGGGAGGAACAATTGTGGTAATTAGCTTTTGAGGGAAGTTTTTGCGAACCATATGAATAGCTGGAGCTAAATCCGAATCATTGGAAATAAGAAAAGCATGGTCAAATTTGTCTTTGTAAGCTAAATCTAGCATAGCAAGGGCGATGTTAACATCCGTTTCCTTTTCTTCATGTCCGCACCACTTATGCTTGCATTTAGGGCATTTCCTATCTTTTTGTTTGAATTTTCCCAAAACCGTGCTGACTTTAGAAGAGATAAGAGCCTTTACGTATTGAGTGTGTCGTTTTTTAGATTGTGGGAGCCAGTCTGCATAAGCAGAAAAATAGATAACATCGACTAATTTTTGAGATTTTGGACGAATAAATACCGAAGACAAAGACCAAAGGTTTAACCACTTTAAATGAGGGGCATTTAACCGATTGATTGCATGATAGAGATTGAATCCGTCTATAAAACAGATGACGCGTTGCTGATTCATTAAGCCTCAAAAAAAAGAAACCACGAGCCGGAACCCGTGGCCTTCGCATGGCTAGGCCATGCGGGATGATACTCTCATTCTAGCAGGCTTGCTCTTTTTTAATCAATGATGTTTTGCCACGTGTTGCCATTGCTTCCCCCACCAGTCCCCCATTTGTTAGATTTTCTTAGCATTTCTTATTAAAGAAATCGTCAAAAGCTTGCGCTAGTGATGGTTTGAAGATGTTGCCCAAAGCCGGAGTCGAACCGACGACCTTCGCATTAGGAATGCGCCCTATCCAGGCAATGTCACAGTATATTACAGTAGCTGACACGAGAGCAGGATATCCCATCTTTTCTTAAGAATCTATCGCAACTTGATGCCATTTGATCTAATTTGCTGCCCCTATTTGGTCCAAGGTTGGTCCATGAACCTTGAATCTTAGATGCATGATATAAGATAGCATTTGCATTTAAAATGATTGCACGCTATTCTCCGTCTTTTTAAAAGGTAAAACGGGTTTTACTGTGAACATTAGAGATTATCTGTTTAAGAAGCGAATTACCCAAGTCGACTTTGCAAAAAGATTGGGGATTTCGCGAGGTCACCTAGGTCAGATCTTACACAGCACTAAACATCCCAGTCGTAAGCTTGCAAAAAAAATTGAAGAAGAAACTGAAGGAAAAGTCACGGCTGTAGAGCTTTTGTTCCCTGAACAATTTGCAAAGGAAGAAAACATATGAGCAAGGAAATTGACACTAATCACCATATGATAGTTTTTAAAGGTAAAAACATTCGAAGGGTGTTGCATAATGATGAGTGGTGGTTTGTTGTTAAAGATATCGTTGAGGCTTTGATAGATACATCCAATTCTACCGACTACATAAAAAAAATGAGAGTACGGGATTCTGCTCTTTCTGAAGGGTGGGGACAAATTGTCACCCCCCTTTCTATTGAAACATCCGGCGGCAAACAAAATTTGAATTGTGCAACAACAGAAGGGATTTTCCGTATCATTCAGTCAATTCCCTCGCCAAAAGCTGAGCCTTTCAAAAGATGGCTAGCTAAGGTGGGCTATGAACGCATCCAAGAAATTGAAGATCCCGAGCTTGCTTCCAAGAGAATCAGAGCTACTTATAAAGCAAAAGGATATCCAGATAATTGGATTGAGAAACGGATGCGTGGAATTGCGATCCGAGAGACGCTTACAAATGAGTGGGAACAAAGAGGTGTTAAAGAACAGCGCGAATACGCAATCCTGACTGCTGAAATATCAGAAGCGACTTTTGGACTTAATCCATCGGAGCACAAAAAATTAAAAAGCCTCAAAAAAGAAAATCTTCGTGATCATATGACAGATCTGGAATTGATTTTTTCTATGTTGGGTGAAGCATCTACCACAGAAATCACAGTTCAGCAGGATGCTCAAGGGTTTCAAGAAAATAAAGAAGCTGCACGTGCAGGTGGAAAAATTGCAGGTAATGCAAGGAAAGAGCTTGAAGAAAAAAGTGGTAGAAAAGTTGTAAGCTCATCTAATTTTCTTTCACATCAATTGGACTTAGAAGCTGAGAAAATAAAATCAATCGACGTGAAAAAAGAGTCTCTATAGGTGGTAAGGAGACTTCAGAACAGTCGAATTCGTCGGTTAGCAGAATCAAATTCTCGATACCAGTGAGCCTATCCCTACGTATACAAGAAAAAATATCAATAAGACAGACAAGATGACTCTAGACGCCATTAGGGGGTGATAATGGCGATATTTATGAAATCGAAAGGCTTCGTAATACTTTGGCTTACTCATTTATCCTTTATTGAAAGGTTATATACTAATTTCTTAATAAGATTTGTTGCAACAAACGCTTTAATTCAGTAGTTTTTTTCAAAAATTAGACTTTTTTATAAAATAATTTACATAAAAAAGAATAGACCGCTGTCAATTCGGCGGTCAATTATTTAAAGAATTGCTCGCAAAATTGCTCGCGGTCAATTTTGGATGCTCTCATTGTCATTTGCTCCGCCAGACATAGCGCGCTCCTGCTCCGTGGCCTTCGATTTGAATTTGCGGATGTTCTTTGCGCAATTGATTAATAAGCCTAGTTACTTGTTGACGATTATAATGGGTAATTTGCCGGATCTCCTTATTCGAAATTCCGTTCTCTTTTCGTTTATGTCTTTCCATCAAAATGCTGAGAATCCTTGCTTTTGCAGCTTCCCAATCAATTCGTCGATCTCTTTCAGGATGCCCAGGAGCTGCCAGTAGTTCGTGAACTTTTGGTTTTAATGTCCAGTAAGTACCCCGTCCAGTACCGCCCCGTTCAATCAATGAATGCTGTTCCATTTTGGACAATATATCTTTAATTCGAGCCTCATCCCTTTGACAAAGCGTGGCAAAAGTGCTTGTTTCGCCCTCTGCGTGATGTAGAAGATATTGCAATATGATTAGTTCATCTACACCGAGAGGTCTACCTTCTTTATTGGATTTTTCAACAAAAGCCCTAAAGGATGGCGAAAATTCACGATGCATGAAGGTTACGGATACAGACTCGCCGCTTTCATTTATTCTTGGTTTCTGCAGGATGGGTCATTCAAGATAAATCAGAATTTAATCGCCATGCTGCTATAGGTGTGGCTGTGAGGGAGTTTCAACTTCCCGTAGGACCATGCAATTGGATTCATGGTACTCCCAAGCTTTCAGCTGGTACTACAGCTAAGGTATGGGGTGGCATTTGGACTTAAGATTAAATTTGAGTTGCTTCTTTGATCTATAAGAAGTGCATCGATATTATTCAAAATTGAGAGAATTATATTTTCTATCGCTAAAAAGTCACCTTCAAAGAGAGAAATAGCTTTTTGAATGTTTTGAAAAGAGACTTCTGGATGCATTGAAAGCCATAAGATGTTGTTAGCTCATCAACCTTCCTTTCAACCCCTAAGATTTGGAAACCTCAACAATAAAATCTGTAGAATTGAAAGACAATCTTGCTGCAAGATTCCTTAATTACTTAGCTCATGAAATAATACATTCCCTCATGATTGCATATGGATCTAATGACTGCTTTTTGGAAGATAATCTATCTATGACAACAGTTTTGTGTTCGCATAATATTCAACTGATTGCCTCATTTTTAACAATGAAGGTCATACTATTCAACAAACCACTTAAAGAAAGTGCAGCAGCTGTGAGAAATTTCTAGCCAAACACTAAGCGCAAATGAGTCTTGGTAAAAATGCTACCCAAAATATAAGTCGCAGAAAATGAGACACCTATCAAACCCTTAAAAATTAAATTGAATTCAGGTATTGAAGTTAGAAAACCCCTAATGGATAAATCTATGCCTAACGCAAAAGCCTACTCCGCTACTAGTGAGAAATCTCCACTAGCATCAACGGAAATCAAACGTCGTGATCTTACTGAGCATGATGTTCAAATCGAAATCCTCTTCTGCGGCATCTGCCACTCCGATATCCATTTCGTGCGCAACGAATGGAAAGACGTTATGCCTACTGTATATCCTATTGTTCCCGGTCATGAGATCGTGGGGCGCGTCACCAAGGTGGGCTCCTCTGTAAAAAAATACAAGCCCAATGACATTGTTGCAGTCGGCTGTATAGTTGATACTGATAGAACCTGCCCACATTGCAAGACAGGTTTTGAACAGTTCTGTCCGAACATGGTTCTTACTTTTAACGGCCCTGATAAGCACCTGGGTGGTGTAACTTTCGGCGGCTACTCTAGCAATATTGTCGTCGACGAAAACTTTGTCTTACGTGTCCCTACCAACCTTGATCTAGCCGGAGTTGCACCCCTTCTTTGCGCCGGAATTACAACCTACTCGCCTTTGCGGCGCTGGGGTGTCACTAAAGGCAAAAAAGTAGGCATTATGGGTCTTGGCGGGCTTGGCCATATGGGCATAAAGTTCGCTCATACGCTGGGAGCTCATGTCGTCGCCTTCACCACATCGCCGAACAAGAAGGAAGACGCCCTCCGTCTGGGTGCAAATGAGGTAGTCCTCTCTAAAAATGAGGATGAAATGAAGAAGCATACGGGTAGTTTCGACTTCATCCTAGATACAATCTCGGCAGATCATGACATCAATGCCTATCTTAATCTACTTCGTCCGGATGGCAATCTTACCCTTGTCGGGGCACCTCCTAAACCGCTCGCTGTGTCGTCTTTTGCGCTTATCATGGCACGTCGCAGCCTCTCTGGTTCCAACATCGGCAGCATCGCCGAAACACAGGAGATGCTTGACTTTTGTGGTAAACATAACATCACTGCTGACGTCGAAGTGATTCCTATACAGAGAGTCAACGAAGCCTATGAAAGAGTACTCAAGTCCGATGTAAAATACCGCTTTTCCATCGATATGTCGTCTCTGAAAAAAGAGTAATCGAACAGAAATGATGGAAATTAAAAAATGCGGCTTACAGTCTTGATTCTCTGTTTCAAGCCCCTCAACATGCACGTTCGGCGCCAGTGTTACATGCGAACCTGGCGCACGTACTGCATGGCACACCCACCCGTTGAGTCAAACCTTAATCGCGATAGCTGGCAGCTGCCTGGTTCAGCGTTGGGGCGATCCGATCGGAGAAATACGGCAAGGTGAGGTTATCTGAAAAAATCCCATAGTTTTTTTTACTAAACTCTTTTATCTTTCAGCCACTAGCTGCCTATTTTTGACAGCATATTAAGGGTGTTAGATATGAAAATTTGCATTCTCTGCATTGGAAGTCATGGGGATATTCGACCTTATGTAGCCTTAGCTAATGGTTTAAAAGCTAATGGCCACGATGTATGGATTGCTTCTCATCAAAAAGCGCAATCTCTCTGTCAAAAATACAATCTTGATTTTAAACTCGTTGACGGAGATTTGACAGAAGCCATTCATTCCGAAGAAACGCAAGAGAAGTTGAAAAGCATTTTCGTCCTACCACAAATTACACAATTATTTCGAAATGTTCTGAAAATACAGTTACCTATGTCGTTGGAAGCTGCCGCTAATGCAGATCTATTGATTTATAGCCCTGTAGCATTTGCGGGACCACATCTAGCAGAATACCTGAAGATTCCGACCATTTGCATGCATGTACTTCCTGAAATCAGAACAAAATGCCATTCATCCTACCTATTTCCAAGACAAAAATCGTATACAGGCCTTAAACATTACTTAGGTCATTTTGTTAGTGAGCAGTTCCTTTGGCAGCCCATCCGAGCGCCTATTAACAAATGGCGAAAAAAGCAATTAGGCATGAGAAAAATGCATTTTTTGGGTTTTAGAAACGATAAAATCCGCCAAGAAATTCCTGAGATTGTTGCCTTTAGTCCTAGTTTGATTCCTCGTCCAATAGATTGGCCGTCGAAAATTGAGATGACAAATTTTTGTTTATTGAGAGAAGGGGAAAACTGGACGCCTCCTAAAGATCTTGAGAACTTCTTGGATAATGACCAACCAACAATCTATGTCGGATTTGGTAGCTTAACGGAGGCTTGTGAGAAATCTACGGTTAAAAAAATCATTGACGCTCTCATCAAAAAGAATATTCGTGCTGTTGTCCATGGCAAGTTACGTGGATTGAAAGAGCTCGAATTGCCTGCCTCAATTTTCCCTTTGGATTATGCACCGCATGATTGGCTATTTCCAAGAGTTAAAGCCGTTATTCATCACGGAGGAATTGGTACAACTGCTGCAGGTCTCTATGCAGGCAAGCCTACTTGGATAATTCCATTTGTTTGGGATCAATTCTATTGGGGTCAAAAAATATTTGATCTAGGAATTGGCCCTAAGCCTATACCGGTATACAATATCGATACAGCTCCATTAATGCTTAATCTGGATGATCTATTATCGCAATCTACCTACCAGCAGAATGCTTCGAAATTTAGAACCCAATTGCAGTCCGAGCCCGATGGTGTCCAAATGACTATCAATAGTATTAACAATATTCTTGCGACTAGGATTTAAGGACCGAAAGAGAGGCATTAATCTACAGAGAAGCGCGATGAAGCCGCTCGTAGATGGTGGACCAGAGTTTGGTACGTGGAAAGTTTGTATCCACCCAAGCTGATTTGATTTGGCGGTCGTCTAATGCGCGCAGACAGGCATAGAGGCGATTGGCCGCTTCTTCAGGATGGGAGCTTCTTCCCAGATTAAAAAAGGGGTATTCCTCGGGATAGTTCCTGTCGCTAAAGCCTAAAATCGCTTCCGCCTGGACGCAATCTTTTGAAAGGAGGAGTTTTGCCTTTGGGGCATAATGACGGTAGAGTCGTCCAGGGCATAGAGGCTGCTCTTCATCTGTGCTTTCGTCAATGTGTACGGGCTCTTCCAGTACGAATTCGAGGTTGGAAGCAGGTATTGCTCCTTGACGCAGTACTTTCCATTGCCCTTCCAAGCTGATCAGTATTGTGGATTCTAGCCCATGCGTACAGGAACCGCCATCAACTACGGGAAAGTCTTCGCCAAAGTCAGCTTCGACATGGGCTGCTTGTGTGGCTGAAGGTCGTCCTGAAAGATTTGCCGAGGGCATGACTAGCGGACCCACTTGGTCAATGATGGCTAGTGTTTGGGGGTGGTTGGGTATGCGGAAGGCTGCTGTCGAAAGTCCACAGGTAACGTTACTAGGAATGGTCCCCGCATTAACGGGAAGAACAAGTGTAAGAGGTCCCGGCCAAAAGGCTTGAGCTAAGAGCTGAATGTTTTCGGGCAGTGTATCGACATATGCACTCAACTGCTCAATGGAGGATAAATGGACAATGAGAGGGTTGTTTTTAGGCCTTCCTTTAAGCTGGAAGACTTTTTCGATAGCATCAGGATTACTTAAAGGTGCTGCCAAACCGTAGACTGTTTCGGTCGGAAGAGCTACGGGCTGCCCTTGCTTTAAATAGAAAATGGCTGTTTCAACACTTGCACGCATATTTACCGTAACATTGCCAAAGTAGCCTGCAAAGAGTCGACGAAGAAATCGATTTCTTGGGGTGTATTGTATATACCGAAGGAAATCCTAGCGGTCGTCGTTAGATTATAATGTTGTAGGAGAGTTTGAGCGCAGTTATGCCCTGTGCGGATGGCGATACCTTTCAGATCAAGCATAGAACCGATATCTAAGGGATGGACTCCCTCCACGGTGAAACTGATGACGCTTTCACGTTTTTTAGGATTTCCTATGACCGTCAAACCGTCCACTTCCTGGATACGTTCCATCGCATAGGAAATAAGATATTGTTCCCAGGCATGAATTTTGGGCATGGTGTATTGCTGAAGATAGTCTATTGCTGCACCTAAGCTGATGATTTCGGCGAGCATCATCGTTCCTGCTTCAAATTTCCAGGGCAAGACATTATAGGTAGTTTTTTCGAAGGTAACTTTCTCTACCATGGATCCCCCGCCTTGCGCAGGAGGCATCTCATTTAATAGGTCTGCTTTGCCATATAAGATGCCTACGCCGTTCGGACCATAAAGTTTATGTCCTGAGAAGGCATAGAAGTCTACATCCAAATCTTGCACATCCACAGGCAGATGCGAAATTGATTGTGCGCCATCTACGAGGATATGCGCACCATGCGCATGGGCAATGGACGCCAGTTGTTTGATGGGATTGAGGGTGCCTAGGACATTGGAAACATGGGTGACGGCGATGATTTTGGGCTTATACTCTTTTATTAAAGCTTCAAAACGATCTAATAAGAGGTTGCCGGCATCATCAAAGGGGGCTACGATCAACTTGGCTCCCCTATCTTCGCAGAGGATTTGCCAGGGCACTAAATTGGAATGGTGTTCCATCTCTGTAATCATGACAGTATCGCCCGGACGGACAAAAGCTTTGCCGTAGGAATATGCAACAATATTGATGGCGTCAGTTGTACTCCGTGTGAAGACTATTTCCTCAGGCACGGGGGCATTGATAAATTGCTGAACTTTTACGCGTGCTTGCTGGTAAGCATTATTGGCAAAATTGGCTAATTCATAGATGGCACGTAATACGGTGGCGTAATGGTCGCGATAGAAGCCATCAAGTGAGTCAATCACAGCTAGGGGCTTATGTGCTGTTGCAGCTGAATCGAGATAAATTAGGGGTTTCCCGTGCATAGTTTTAGTGAGCATCGGAAAATCTTTTCTACAACAGGATAGGTCTTCGGGTTCTGACATGACTTACCTCTTCTTAGGTGGAAGAAACATAGGCAGCTGCTGTCCTTCCTGCTTCTTTCAATAAAGACTCTATGGTTATTTTGTCTATGACTTCACTGCAAAAACCTTGAATAAGGAGATGCTGCGCAATTTCTTGGCTGAGTCCTCTAGCTTTCAAATAGAATAACTGTTCGTCATCCAGCTGTCCTATTGTACAACCATGGGAAGCTTTGACGTCATCGGCAAAGATCTCTAGGTTTGGCTTGCTGTAAGCTTGGGCATTGTCGGAGAGGAGAAGGTTATTATTCATCTGGTATGCATCCGTTTTCTGAGCTTCCTGATGGACGTAGATTTTCCCTTCAAAGCTGGAACGTGCAGTATCTTTGATCACGTTTCTGTAAAACTGCATGGAACGGCAATGGGGGGCTTGGTGTTCCATCAATATATGGGCATGCCCTTCATGCTTACCATTACAAAGCCCCAGACCGCTTAAGTTGGCTTCTCCATTTTCACCGGCTAAGACAACATGCCAATCAAGACGGGCGGCTTCTCCTCCTTCAGTCACTGAAACAGTGTTCAGAGTGCTATTACGCTTGAGGTGGGCACGGGCAGAATCTAGTGTCCAGGCATCGTCACGCTCAGTTGTTACGAGCTGAACGAGTTCGACTTGGGCATTTTCTTCTATGTTGAAGTCGATAGCCGACATATTGACATAAGAATCACCGGAGAGGACAGCCTGTGTCGTGCAGCATTTAACTTGGCTGCTATTACCTGCAAATAGGTGCCAGCGCGGGAAAATAAGGCCGATTTGATCCTGGGCATCGATGATAGAGAGGATCTGGATCGGAGCTTCCACAACAACTTTAGGTGGAACATAGATAAAGGCAGCGGAGTGGTGCAGGGCTGCGTTGATCAAATAAAAAGGGTCTTTTTCGCTTGTAAGGTTTCTTTTCCATGCGTTGGTGATGAAAGAACCGTAGGTACGGTATGCATCGTTTAGGGTGTCGATAGTGACAGACGCGGGGATGGCCGACCTATTGGAAAGTTCCGGGGAGTAGGAGCCGTTGATAAAGACCAGGACGGATTGGCGACATTCAGGGAGTATGTAGGGAGAAATCGCTTCTTTTGAGATTGCATGGGGCTTAAGGAATGCGAAATTTTTCGAGAAAAGTTTGCGCAATGTAACGTAAGAATAGACTTCTGTTTTACGTGTAGGCAGTCCTAATTTCAAAAAGGCTTCCCAAGCATTCTGCTTAAGTTTACCAAAGAGATCTTCTTTAGGGCTGCTATCCCATATTCTTTCTAAGAACTGGTCAAAACTCTCTTCAGATGCATATTGCAATGTCATCATGGAGTATCTCCCTCGGGCGCCGTTTTCTCCAGCCAATCATAGCCTAATTCTTCCAATTGCAGGGCGAGCTCGGGACCACCGGAGTGAACGATTTTGCCATCGATCATCACATGGACATAGTCTGGTTTGATATAATCTAGGAGGCGTTGATAGTGTGTAATCAGGATCAATCCCCTTCCCGGATGCATCAAGTGGTTGACGCCGCGGGAGACGACGCGCATAGCGTCAATATCCAAACCGGAATCTGTTTCGTCTAAGATGGCTAGGTCGGGATCAATGACTGCCATTTGCAGGATCTCATTACGTTTTTTTTCGCCGCCGGAGAAGCCTTCATTTAGATTGCGGTGTTTCATCTCGGTTTTGACTTCCATTCTTTTCATATGCTCTTCAAGCATTTTATCGAAGTCTGCTGCGGAGATCTCTGGTTCCTTTAGGGCTTTTCTTTTAGCGTTATAGGCTGCGTGCAGGAAACCGAAATTTGTGACACCGGCGATTTCGAGAGGATATTGGAAGCTCATAAAAATGCCGAGATGAGATCTTTCATCGGGCTCAAGTTCTAGGATGTTTTGGCCTTTGAATTCGATAGTCCCGTGAGTAACTTCATAAGCGGGATGTCCGGCGAGGATTTTTGCGAGTGTGGATTTGCCGGCTCCATTAGGGCCCATGATTGCGTGAATCTCTCCGGGAAGAACTTCTAGGCTCAGCCCTTTAAGGATTTCTTTTTCATCAATTTTAGCATGCAAGTCTTCAATTTTAAGCATGGATTACCTTTAACCTACGGAATGTTCTAATTTAATGGCGAGCAGCTTTTCAGCCTCTTTGGCGAACTCAAAGGGCAGTTCACGAATAACGTCTTTGCAGAAGCCATTGACGACCATGCTGATTGCGTCTTCAAGGGATAGACCCATGCGCATTAAATAAAATAATTTTTCTTCATCTAGTTTAGATGTCGAGGCTTCATGCTCGACTTTACAATTTTTGTTGCCCGCTTCGATATAAGGGAAGGTGTTAGCGGAACATTGGTTTCCGACCAGCATGGAGTCGCATTGAGTGTAATTGCGGGCGCCTTCGGCTCTTGGAGCGACTTTGACTAATCCCCTATAGCTGTTGTGGGATTTATCGGCGGCAATTCCTTTGGATACTATAGTGGAGCGGGTATTTTTTCCGAGATGGATCATCTTGGTGCCTGTATCGGCCTGCATGTGTCCATTTGTCAAAGCGACGGAATAAAATTCGCCTACAGAGTAATCTCCCTGTAATATACAGCTCGGGTATTTCCAGGTAATGGCGGCGCCGACTTCCACCTGTGTCCATGAAATTTTAGAGTGGACGCCTGCGCAGCGGCCGCGTTTTGTCACAAAGTTGTATACGCCGCCTGCACCGGTCTCGGGGTGTCCGGCGTACCAGTTCTGGACAGTGGAATATTTAATTTGGGCGTGGTCGAGGGCGATAAGTTCGACGACAGCAGCATGGAGCTGTTTGGTATCAAAAGAAGGCGCTGTGCAGCCTTCGAGATAGCTCACGGAAGAATTTTCTTCAGCGATGATGAGGGTTCTTTCAAATTGGCCTGTTTCTTTGTCGTTGATACGGAAGTAGGTTGAAAGCTCCATCGGGCATTTGACGCCTTTGGGAATATAAACGAAAGATCCGTCGGTGAAGACTGCGGAGTTTAGGCAGGCAAAGAAGTTGTCGCCGATAGGAACGACAGTGCCTAGGTATTTTTTTACAAGATCGGGGAAACGGTGGACCGCTTCGGAAATGGAGCAAAGGACAACGCCGGCTTCTTCTAATTTCTTTTTGAAAGTTGTGCCGATGGAAACGGAATCGAAGACGACATCAACGGCAACATTGGAAAGAAGTTTTTGTTCATCCAGGGGAATCCCTAATTTTTCTAGTGTGCGGAGAATTTCGGGGTCGACATCTTCCAGCCTGTCTAATTTGGGCTTGCTTTTCGGAGCTGAGTAATAGCTGATGGATTGATAATCGATGGGGGTATGATGGACGTTTGCCCAAAGAGGTTCTTCCATCTCAAGCCATTTATTGTAGGCTTTTAGACGAAACTCGAGCATAAACGGGGGTTCGTCGCGTTTGGCTGAAATTGCACGCACGACATCTTCATTTAACCCTTTAGCAAATGTCTCGCTTTCAACCGGAGTTACAAATCCGTACTTATACTCGGGACTAGGCAAGACGATCTCTTCAGACATTTAAATTCCTCAACACAAAGACATTATATTCAAAAGTTCGTTAATAATACCTTACAATTGAATATAGCGTCAATCTATACTTCTATTTTACCTCTCAAAGAATTAATCAAGCTATTTTAGAAATACTTTGAAAAATAAATCCAATTCTTAGCGCCTAGAAGCAGCCCCATTTAAAATTTCATTTATAAGAATTAATGCTTTTTCAAATGATTTTTGATCTGAAGAGAGTGTGCTAAATCGATTTTCTTGGCTCAGTGTTTGGAGTTCCTTTAACTGGTCAAATGCTTGCGCATTTAGACGTTGTTCCATTTTTAATTTCTCAAGGACTTCTTCATCTGTCATGGACAACGGGAGATGAAGATATTGCCTAAGTAGAAGTCCGCTTTGGTGAAAAAAGCTGTCCAGCGAGATGTTATTTGTTGTAGCTAAAAGATTTAAAGTACGCATTACTCCAAAACGGGTCATTCCTGTCACTGAAGATTTTTTCTGAGGTTTTAAGAAATGCCAGAACGACCAAAAGGCTAGAATGGTAGCAGCTAAAAAGGCTAAGAGAATCTCTATCCAAGGAATCGTCTTAGAATTCACAACTTCCCGAATGACTTCCCTATGCTGAGGACTTCCCCTTTCCTCAAGGAGGTCAGAACGGACACCAAAGTAGTCCATAGGAACATATTTTCCAGGTACAAATGGTTGGGGCAAGGGGGGCGGGGCAATACTTACCTGTAGGAATTCCATTTCTAATGGATCTGTGAAAGCTCGTATTCGAGTTTTACCCTCTTCAAAAATTGCGAAAGGTAAAACTGTGGTTTTTCCGATCAGCTTGGGTTGGATTTCGTAAACATAGGTTTGGACTACATCGTGCTTGTCATCAAGTACAGGCTTGCCTGTCCATTCCTTAAGTACTGTGAAGGCTGCGGGGAAGGGGGCATTTTGTTGTACTAGACTTTGCAGAATGCTTCCAGGAACAGGCTTGTAATTCTGCGGATAGATTGCTTCTATGATAAGTTTAGCCGGTAAGTCTACGTTAGCCTGAGAGGGTGCTTCTACCACATGTATCTGAGGAGATGCCGCGAGTATGAAACTTAGGAAAAAAGTTGAGGCGGCCATTATTTAACGCCTCCTTGACCGTAGTCGCAGAAAGCTTTGCAGAGGCTGGAGATAAGGTTTTGAGGAATTGAGTACAATCACGCTGCCGCCAGCTCTTAACAATTTTTGCTGCTGCCCCTTAATGAAGTTTCGATAGCGGTTGGAGTACTCTTGCGTCATTGTATTATCTAAAACTGCCCTTTGACCTGATTCAAGATCTTCCATTTCTATGAGGGCGTCGTGCTCAGGAAAATTATGCTCGATATCATCTGAGACAACCAAGGCAATAAGGTCATGTTTGGAAGCTGTCAAGGTCAACAGTTTAGGCTCAAGATTAAAAAGAAAATCCGAGATAACAAAGCAGATTGACTTACGCGGATACATTCTTCCAAACGCTGTTAATGCAGGAGTTAGTGCAGAACCTTTGCTTTTGGGCGAATATACCATAGCATCATCCAGGATATGCATCACATTTTGAAAGCCTTTTTTAGGTGCGATTATTTTTTCTACCTGATCTGAAAAAAAGATGGCGCCGACCTTATCATTATTTTTTGAAGCTGAGAAGGCTAGGACTGCTGCTAATTCAGCGATATAATCCCTTTTCTGATTGTTCACTTTGCCAAAGAGAGTTGAAGAAGAAATGTCGATAAGCAATACGACGGAAATTTCACGTTCCTCGCGGAACATCTTTATGAAGGGATGCTGCATGCGGGCTGTGACATTCCAGTCGATATGGCGTATCTCGTCTCCCGGAGAATATTCCCGTACCTCTTCAAATTCCATCCCTCTGCCCTTAAAGGCTGAGTGGTATGCCCCTGCAAGAAGATCTTCAGCCAGACGGCTGGTCATGATCTTGATGCGCCGGATGCGTTCTAAGATAGACTCTTTGGGGATTGTCACGGCACTATCAGCTTATCGAGGATTTGCTTGATGATATCGTCCGTGGTGATGCCTTCTGCTTCTGCTTCATAAGTGCGCCTTATTCTATGCCGAAGGACATCATAAGCCATTTGTTTTACATCATGCGGCGTAACATAAGCCCTTCCATTAAGGAATGCATGAGCTTTAGATGCTAGTTGCAAAGCAATACTAGCTCTTGGTGAAGCGCCTGTAGCAATTTTCCCTTCGAGGTCAAGATTGTAGCGTTTAGGGTCGCGTGTAGCAAAGATGATCGCTAGAATATAATCTACGATCTTTTCATCGATGTAGATGGCGTTGACCGTCTCGCGTGTTTTAAGGATAGTTTCCGCGTCCATGATCGGCTTCAGCTCAGGTAAAGGTCCTAGAGTAGCCATGCGTTTGACGATTTCCTTCTCTTCCTCAATCGAGGGGTAATCCACCAATATTTTTAGGAGAAAACGGTCCGTCTGTGCTTCAGGCAGGGCGTATGTTCCTTCCTGTTCAAGAGGGTTTTGTGTTGCTAGTACAAGGAAGGGCTTACCTACAGAAAAAGTCTGTCCGGCGATAGTCACCTGTCGTTCCTGCATAACTTCCAGGAGGGCGGACTGAACTTTCGCCGGTGCGCGGTTGATCTCGTCGGCAAGGAGCAGCTGTGTGAAAATGGGGCCTTTGCTAACGCTAAAAGTCCCATCTTTAGGGTTGTAGATATTTGTTCCGATCAGGTCGGCTGGAAGGAGGTCAGGAGTGAACTGGATTCTTTTGAATTCACAGTGGAGTAGTTTTGCTAGAGAAACAATAGTGAGTGTTTTAGCCAAACCGGGAAACCCTTCCAGAAGAACGTGTCCATTGGCTAGCAATGCTACAAATAATCGGTTGATTAGGCTTTTCTGCCCGACAATCACCCGGCCGATTTCATCTTTCAGGGATTGGAATTTTTCGTTCTCGATTTTAATTTTATTCGTCAGCTCTACACTATCCATCACTATCCTCTTTTTAGCAGGGCAATTTTAGAGGGTTTTGATAGTTGCCAAAATGAATCCTTCCTAATTTTGCAATTATCAAATTCCTTCTTTAGGGTGCGATAGGCGCTTTTCCCACATCGAACATATTGATTATCGTATATAAGTATTCGGTCCATTTGATCGAATCTTTAGCAAACTGATCTGTGTAGACATGCCAACCTAAAGTGATGATGGCTAATGCTAACAGAGATTTTAAGGGCATACCTAAGAATGTTATCTGTACTTGCGGGGCAAGACGGTTAATAATTCCCAAGAAGAAGTCTGTCATCAGAATGATTAACAGGCCGGGCGTGGCCATTTCGATAGACAGGACCATGATTTTATTAAAGAGTTCCATTAGAACTTTCCAGAAGGGTGTCCCCTTTTGAAAGAAGTAGTCGCTGAAAAACTGGTCAGGCGGAATAACCTCATAGGAATGCAGAATAGCGTTAAAGAAGATGGAAACGCCATCGACTCCTTTTATTCCCACATAGAAAATATAGATCATCACCATATTAAAAAGAGTACCCAGAGGCGAGGATTGGTTTTGCACAGTGGGATCGTTCACCATAAGGCTTGCACCACCGCGTTGGTGGTCAATAATAATCCCTGCGTTTTGCACGATGACGAAGGGAAGACTGATGATAAAGCCTAGGATTAACCCAATAAAAAATTCTTTGATGATGAGGAGAACTGTATAAGAGCTGAAAGTCAAATGTATTGTTGTCTCTGTGACCAAGAGAGGAGCAAACAATACAAATAAGGCAATCCCCAAGGCCATTTTAACCGGATGAGGGGCCACACGTGCTCCCAGAAATGGAGCTAATGCAATAATAGGAAGCATGCGCGCTAAAAATAGAAACATAAGCGTCAGGGGCGCTAGGGGATCGTAATTAGCAAAAGCCTTGTTAAACAACTCCAGGATATAGTTTTCGGTCATCACTTTATCCTTAAGCTAGCTACATGCCAGCCACACTCCATTTGGGAAAATTAACAAAAATACTTGTAGAGAACGACATGATCTGTGCGCCCAGCCATCCTCCCATCAACATGAGTGTCAAAGTAACGGCGACTAATTTAATGGTAAAAGACAAAGTCTGTTCCTGAATCTGCGTAGCAGCTTGGAAAATAGCCACAATAATACCAAAGAACATACTGATTAGGATCGGGGGTGCGGAGAGTATGAGGATCAGCAGTAGTCCTTGGTATGCAAGTTGGATAACATGTGATTGAAACATCTTTATTCCTTACGTTTACTTGAATGTAGATACAAGACCTTCCACAAGCAGGGTCCATCCATCTAACATCACCAGAAGAAACAGTTTTAAGGGCATAGAAATCGTTACAGGAGATAGCATCATCATACCCATCGCGAGCAGAATATTGGAAGTGACAAGGTCAATGACAAAGAAGGGGATATAAATCAACACCCCAATTTCGAACGCGTCTTTAAGCTGGCTTGTGATATACGCGGGGACAAGGATCATAAAATCGTCAGGCTTTAAACTGTCTCTATGATCTTCCGGCAATACTTTATATGCCATTTTATAGAACATACCGTGGTGTTTGACGCTGGAATTTCTTTTTAAGAAGTCGCGTAGAGGTTCGCGCGTATAGGCTGCAACTTTTAGGAGGTAGGTCGAAGCTCCTTCAGAGAAAAGAGAGTCGGGAGTTTTCTCACGGCGTACAGCTTCTTGGGACACATCGTACATTTCTAACACTGTGGGATACATTACAAACAAGCTGAGCATGAAGGCAACGCCGTTGATAATCTGGTTAGGCGGCGCTTGCTGCACACCCAAGGCGCTTCTAAGCAAGGAGAGGACGATAACGATTTTTAAGAAAGAAGTCAGGATCATGATGATGAAAGGAAGGAGAGAGAAAAGTACGAGTAAAACGCCTTGTGTAATTAATGTGGGGCGTTTAAAGTTGTCGAAAGTCTCATTCAGATCATCTACGGCAGTCTTTTCAGGAACTTTGATGCCTTGCGTACCTGTATACGTCGTACTTTCAGTTCTCCCTTCATGCGTTGACCCGCTGACTGCACGCGCGGCCCCGGTAGCTTGCTGCGGTGCTGAGGAAGGCTGCATAGAGGTTACTGATCTGCCCTGTGAAAAAAGCTGCAGTGGAGAGAACCATGCCAGTAATAGAAGGGCTAAAAGGTAAAACGGAATACGCAACGTGTTTCGAAACATTTATCTATCCTAATTATTAATGGCTCGCCTGTTTCGGTCCTTTCAGTATTGTGTCAAAAGCTTGTTCCAACAATTGCCATTGGTTTGCAAGCTGGGCGTTGATAATCCCTCCTTCGGTCTCAACAACGCATCCTCCTTCATCGATATCATTCCTTTCACGGATGGATAGAGATTGGAGTTCTTCAAAAAGATTTTTTAGTTTAGGCCGGTTTTGCTCTAACGTCTGTAAATGTTTGCGGTTGACGTAGATAGTGATCTTTTTATGTTGAGCTACGGCTTTCAATATATTGGAGACGATATCGACAATGGTATCTTCCCGCATTTCGAGTTCTTGACCAACAATTTTCTTAGCTGCCTTGGTAGCTACAGGAACTAGTACGTTCTCATAGGTCTTGCCTACTTCGGCGATATGCTTCTCGAGGAGCGCTAGTTGTTCCGCCCATTTAGAAAATCCTTCTTCAAAGCCTTCTTTCGCAGCCTGTTCCTTAATTTTTTCGCACTCTGCTGTAACTTCTTCGCGATATTTAAGGGCATCTTGCTTGACTTTCTGAAGTATTTCTTCAGCGTTCATGAGTGCTGAAAATTCTTCGCCGGACACTACCTTGGTTTCGGGAGCGACGTGAACTTTGTCACCATAGATTAAGGAAAAAAACTTTTTATTGCTCTTTTTCACGGTTTTTTCTTTGTATCGAGGTATTCTATTACGGACTGTACTTGTTGTTTTAAGGCATGAACGACAGCTGGAGGTTCATTCCCTTGCAGGCATATTTTAATAATTGCACTTCTGCCAGTATCTAAACGGTGTAGGATATGCCAAAGGACTTCAGGAGGCTCGGTGCTTAATGCTTTGCCGAACCTTACCAAGCCTCTGCGATGCAGAAGGTGTTCCAATTCTTTAGGATCTCCTTTCCATTGGTCTAAATTGATGCTGGGCGACGCTACCTTTTCTTTTTTATGCATGCAAATGCGCAGATAATCCAGGTGTTCTTTGTTTAAGCACGCATAGATATCGCGCAATCTTCGTCTGTCTACAATATGCTTTAGTTTTTCCGCAAGGTCGTACATGCTTAGTAAATCGATCAATTTGCAAAGACTTTCCTTATCCCATTCTGCAAGAAAGCGGAAGGTCGATTCGGGGAGCTGCTGTTCGGGAATGACATCTTTTACTCCCATTTGACTGCAAATTTCATTTAGAAAGTAAGATTTTGCAATTTTTGAAGGAGGGGGCTCTTTATCCAATGACATATAATGGCGGATGCAAGAGCTTTGATAGTCAGGCAATGAAGCAACAGCTAAGGAGCGGATTACAGGGCTGTATTTTGCCAAGATAGGAGCTAACCATGAATAATGGATCTTATCTAACCATTCTTCCGGATTTTTCAAGGCAAAAGAAAAATCGGTGGATTGGACGTTAAGACTTTTAACTCTCTCAGCGTCCTCTTCGGGCAAAAAGCGGCATGCGGTAGCAAAATTACTGCCGTAATAGGCATTCAACAATACGCGTAGTAATTTTGTCGTATTTGGGTCCATTACAGCGCCGCTAACCATTAGGTTTCATCTATTTCGGAGTCGGCAGCCTCTTTAGGCTTATCTTCCCCTTCTTTTTTCTTATCGTCCGGATTATCTTCTTTATTTTCTTCTGCTTTAACACCAGTCAAAGGAGAGAGGGAGAAGAGGGATTTAAACCCGCCGCTTCTTTCCGCAACAGGCATGACCTTCCATAATAGCCACCCCGCAGCCATTAGCAGGAGAAGTATTAACAATATAAAGCTAAAGAAGATGATGCGGAAACGGCTTACGGACTCTTGTGCAACGACAATTGTCCAGATGTTGACAAAGCTTTTCTCTTCCCTCTGAGCAGTGTCTGTAGATTCGATATTAGCAAAACGGGCCCTGTCCAAGATAACGGTTACGTTATCATAATCCAGTCCTGGAACGCCGGACGCAACTAAACGTTTGATTTTTGTTGCCAGGTGGACGTTAGGATCATCTAACAAAGGTGAATACTTTACATAGACTGAGGCAGTCATCTTTTGCTTGGTATTGCCCGGATTTAAAGGGTCTTCTTCCGGGAAGGAAATCTGGACCTCGGCATCTAAAACGCCGTCCATTTTACGGATAACACTCGCTAAAGTTTCGCTCAGACCAGCCTGATAACGTATTTTTTCAGTCATCTCCGAAGGCACCAATCCTACGTTGCCAAAGATATTCAACAGGTTTTGGCCCCGTCGACGAGGCAATCCGCTCTGGTTCAAAATAGACATTGCTTCATAGGCTTTTTCTGCAGGGACCACGATATTCCAAAGGGTAGCCTTGCTTGCCCCCCCGGTGCCGCCTTCACCGCTTTTCAGCTTGATAGCGTCGATACCTTTGCTAGAAAGAACGTTTAAAATTTCGTTTGCTTCCTTCTCGTCCAACTCGTGCACAATCGTTTTAGAGTTGTCGCACCCTGTTAAAAGTGGGATTGTGAGCAGCAAAATAAATAGCCACTGCAAAAATTTTACGCTTCGAGAAGGTACTAAGGTAGAAGATTGGTGCATATAATTACTCGGATTTCAATACGTTTTATGCTATATATATTGCGCATCCTAACATAACTTCTAATTTCACCCAAATTATGTTACCTTATAAAAAAAGTATCCAAATATTGTGAAAGATAGTTACCCCCAAGCGCTTAGCATTATAAAAAAATTGAATGCCTCAGGCTATACTGCTTTTTTTGCAGGTGGATGGGTGCGTGATTTTCTATTGGGTCATCCCTCGGATGATATAGATATTGCAACGGATGCTTCGCCTCAGGTAATTCTCGATCTTTTTCCTAGGACCCTATGCGTAGGCATCGCTTTCGGAGTTGTGATTGTAGACTTAGAAGGCCACCAATTTGAAGTCGCTACTTTCCGCCGCGATATTGCTTATACAAATGGGCGCAAACCCGATAAAATAGAGATGTCCTCCCCGCGAGAAGATGCAGAACGCCGTGATTTTACGATCAATGGGATGTTTTATGATCCTTTGACCGAGGAAATATTCGATTATATCGGAGGAATGCACGACTTAAAACAGGGCATTATTCGCTGCATCGGTATTCCTGATGAGCGATTTAAAGAAGATAGGCTGCGCATGATCCGCGCAGTTCGATTTTCCCAGCGTTTTGGATTTACTATTGATTCCGCCACACAGGAAGCTATCTTAGAAAACTGCGATACCCTTTTTCCAGCGGTCGCTATTGAAAGGGTATGGCAGGAATTGAATAAAATGGCTCAGGGACCCTCTTTTGATGGCGCTCTTATCACCTTGCATCGTCTGGGACTATTGAATGTGATTTTTACTGACCTTAAAAATCTACATATGAATGACTTAAAGCACTTAGTCGCTCCTTTTAAAGACTTTCCCGAAAAAACACCGACCCTTCTCTTTGTCTTGCAACTATTTCCTAGCTATACCCTTGACAACATGCTGGATCTTTGCGCCTATTTAAAGTTGAGCGGAGAAGATCGAAAGATCGCAGAAACTTGGCATGAATTAGAAAGTCTAAATAACATGTCAAGCCGCTATGCCTGGGCAAAATTTTATGCACGGAAATACAGCTCTCACTGTGTCAATGTCATGGCAGCTATAAAAACTCCTTTGGAGCGAACAAAATTTCTTGAAGACAATGAACTGCGCACAAAAGATCTTGGTACCCATACTCAGAGACTTATAGCTAAAAAACCTGTCGTAACTTCCGGGCATCTTTTAGAAGAAGGAATTCGACCCGGAGTGACAATGGGCAAACTCTTGCGAATTGCAGAAGAGGTCTCTATCGAAAAAGACCTCCATCAATCTCAAAGCATCATTGAAGATATGAAAAAAAATTCTAAGTGGTCAGCAGAATGATCCACATTCAAAGCACTGATAATCCCCTGGTTAAACATCTATCTAAATTGCGTACTGATGCTACCGCTAGACGTAAAGAAAATAAGATCGTTCTTTCAGGACGCACCCTAATTACGGAAGTTGCACAGAAAATTCCTCTCCAAGTTCTCATTACCGAGGAGCCCCATTCACAACTTACTGCTGCAGAGACATTTACTGCCTCCCCTTCCGTTCTAAAAAAAATCTCCGGAGTAGAAAATCCCGACGGATATATTGCAGTTGTGGGTCTACCGCCGGAAGCAGACCTAACTCCTTGCAGATCACTCTTGGCATTAGATGGTGTCAGTGATCCGGGCAATTTCGGAACATTACTGCGCAGTGCGCTTGCTTTCGGATGGGATGGGGTATTCTTACTGCCTAACACCTGCGATCCTTATAATGACAAAGCCCTGCGCTCTGCACGAGGAGCCCAATTTCATCTGCGCTTGCGCAAAGGAACTTGGCAGCAGCTCAAAGAGCTAAGTCTTACTAACCGGCTCACCCCTATTGCTGCAGATTTATATGGAAAAGATATCCGCACTTTCACCCCCCTCGACCACCCTTTACTTATTCTAGGAAATGAAGGGCAAGGAATTGATGCTACTGCAGCATCCTGGTGCGAAAAGGTGACAATACCCATGTTGCCGCAAAGCGAATCATTGAATGTTTCCATCGCAGGCAGTATCCTTATGTTTTTACTAAACCCTTCATTGAGTCCCCATGGCTAAAGATTTTTTTGAGCATTATGAAGAAGACTTAGAACGCCATGAAAAGCGTTTATCACGCTCAGACCGTAAAATATTAAGGGCCAAAGACCGCTCCCAATATAAGAAAAGCGACCAGGATCAGCAGAAGAAACTAACAGAATCCTTTATTTCTGCAGAAGGGACAGATCGCGGAAGAGTATTAAATATCAGCGGCGAATTCATGGAAGTTGCCACTGCGACAGGTACACTTGTCCCCTGCGTTGTCAGCGGCGCCTTGAAACATAAAACTGCCCGCATGAAAAACATAATAGCTGTAGGGGACTTTGTCCATTTTATCCCCATGAATGAACGTGAGGGTATGGTCCTTGAAGTTGAACCCCGTACAACTGTTCTTTCGCGTGCTGATAACTTATCCCATCAAAAAGAACATATTATCGCCGCCAACATTGACCTTGTCCTAATCACCGTTTCTGTGGGGCAACCCCTATTAAAAACCCCTATTATCGACCGCTACATTATCGCAGCTGATAAAGGCAAGATGAAATATGTCATTATCATCAATAAGATCGATCTGCTTGAAAGTGAAGAATACGAAACTGAAAAAGCGATGTATGAAGAAACCTGCAAAGCTTATGCCCTTGCCGCAGTTCCCCTGATCGGCGTCAGTACGGTGACAGGCGAAGGAATGGATAAGCTCAAAGAAGTGATGCACAATAAAGCATCCGTGTTTTCCGGACAGTCCGGTGTCGGTAAATCCTCTCTGATCAATATGCTGACAGGAAGCGAGCTTCCGACGCGAACAGGGGTAGAAAGGACCGGAAAAGGTGCCCATACAACAACTAAAGCGCAACTAATCCCTATTGAAAGCGGCGGATGGGTGATTGATACTCCGGGGATACGCAGCTTTGGTATGTGGGATTTAAATAAGGATGAAGTGGCAGCTTATTTTGATGAATTTGCTTTATATTTTCCAAAATGCCGTTTTGCTAATTGCACACATACACATGAAGAAGGTTGCGCAGTAATACAAGCAGTCGAAGAAGAGAAAATCCATCCCCTACGCTACTATTCCTATTGCGCACTCTTAGAGCAGCTTGATCAAGAGCATTTGCGAAGATAAGTTTTGCATCAAACATTCCTGATAAGAACGTTTGATGCAATCAAAAGCTAGCCGCGTAGACTTATCGCGAGCGATGTATTAGAGTAATTTTCTTGGATTTCGTGCTTTTGCTCTAACACGGTTTCGCGCAAATATTTATCTACTACCTGCCTATTCTGAAGTTCATCTAAGCCGATCTGATCTACCATATTTGTCGTCAAAATATCTAACTCTTTAGGCAGCATCTCGACATAGCCGTTATGCAGCTTTAACAAGGCCATTCCGGCATGGAAAGCCGGATTTTTAATGATGGCTTCTGCCTCAATTCCGTTTTTACCCTGGTTGACGAAACGTGCCATCGGCTCGCTTTGTTCTGCTTCTACATCATATATCCCTACTTGTACCGTACGCTGGGATACATCTAGTGTAGATTCGCGATCATTCATCAACTCGGCTATTATATCTTCGCTGTCGTTCATATCAATATCAATAAGAGTAAGAATATCCTTCCCTTCTGGAAGCAGTTCACGGACAACCAGGACTTGTTTTAGACGTTTAGCATCGAGTAGATAAGGTATCTGCGAACTGTTCTCTTCGTCCAAAAATTTTTGCTTATTATTTGAAACCATAACATTCAGCTGGGTAGTGTTGGTAGTATAATGCCCTGTGTTGAACATCTTTAGAACCGGCTTCACCTTACTGTTAATCCCTTGGCTTACTACATCGATAAGATAATGTGCTTCAAAACCCTTAAATTTTTTAAAGGCGATATGAACCATAGAGTTCATACGTGTGCAACAGAATATTGTGACTAGGTTAAGCATCACAGTACGATAGATGTAACTTAGGGTGGTCCAAAGTAAAGAGAAATTTGCCCCCACAGTTATAACTCTTATGACATTATGGCCTATGGCGAGAATAGAGCCGACTCCTACAATAATGATAGAAGACGCCAACAGTACAAGAGCAAATTCTCCAAATCTTTGATTAATAAAGGAAATAACTCGTAGGGCAGTGCGTTTAAAGGCAGATGGTTTATAAAAGCCCGGTTGAAAAACATCTAAAGACTTATCGAATCTATCCCTACTATACCGAAGATTCGATTGCACTACAACCATTCCTCCGCTATATTGGGTGTTCTTTTCCGTTGTTCTTACCACCTCGACCTGTGCAAGGACAGATGACGAAGCGCCATTCACAGTAAGAGGCAAAGGCACAGACCCCTCTCCAGTCCATTTCTGAGTATAACTATTAACATTTGCCCTATATTGGCTACGTTCTTTGTAAGAAAGGCTCTTTGAATTTTCAATCTTTCCAATGCAGCGGGTTTGTACGTTTTCCAATTCTTTGACTGTAAGGTTATTTTTACGCATATTAGAGTACATTTCCCAGGGATCGACAGCATTTTGAGTTATCAACGCTTCCTCGTTGTCTCTAACAATTCTAATTGCATCCAATGGATTAGGCGGTGTGTTAAGTTCATTTTCCCAATTGTCTTTATTACTGCTTAAACCAATCCTCCTATCATAGAGAGGGCTTTGAAGCTCATTTTCCATTTGGTCTTTGAGTGCATTGAAAACACGCAGCTCATTCGCCACTTTGGAGTTATTTAATAGAAAATCTAGGATTTCCTGAGGTGAAATTTTATCCTTACCTGCGAAATGCTCATTGTGCGTCTCTTTACGCATGACATAAGAGATTGTTTGCAGAAGATGCAGCAAACGTGCACGCCCCATCCCCTGCCCAATTTCTTCTAGGGTAGAATAAGGTCCTATAACCACTTTGAATAAGTGGTTGACAGCACTTTTCCAATCCGTATTGGATGCTGCTGACTCATCATAAAGCTTGAATAATTCTTCCTCGCGAAAATCACTTCCTTGCAGAACTTGCAGAGTGCCGGTGTTGAGGTCTAATACTTTGGGTAATTTATCTTTTTCATCGTAGAGCAATATCCCCTTAAATGCAGTGATACCCGACTCCTTAAATTTCTCACGCAGTTTTACCGCGATCTCATAATTCGGTATGCTGGAAAATAAAGGAGCAGCTTCGATGATTCCCGCGGCATTATCTTTTATTACACCTTCGATACATTCAGCGAGAAGTTCATCAATAAGCTCACTTTGCAATACATGGAGGCGGACTTCACTGTCAGTGCCGGTTTTATTCAAAACCATTTCTCTTATCCCTTTAGCCGTCTCTGTCATTCCCGGTTCAGCCCAGCCCACAGGAGTGAATTCAGTGGAGCGACCGTGAGCATCTTTTGACTGTGGCGTAGCACTTAAGGATATAGTGGAGCGATACATCGAACGCATGAATTGAGTAGAGCGATCGATCGTCTCTCCGTAAATTTGGATTTGTTCAGAAACTATTGTTTCAACAAAAAAATTGATGGCAACAGGATTATGTTGAAGCAAAAGGGCCAACTTAACCCTATTGATTTTAGATTTCATCGATGCAATGGGAAATTCATCTACATTCACTCCAGCTTCTGCAAGCATTTTATGAAATTGAATCCCTGCAATGGTATCTCTTAAAGGAATTCTACCTTTGGATAAACTTCTAGCCTTTTTATAAGTACTCGTGATCATTTTTAAAGCTTCATTTTGCGTGAGCTTTCTGGCATGGAAATAGAAAAACGCCCTTAATAGGGCCACATCAGGGTGAAATTGACATTTGCCTTCTTTTGTTTCCTTCAATTGGTCTTTAGCTTCTACCGGAATGGGGACTTTATAGTTAGGATCTAGCAATGACAAGGCATACCCATTCCTAGCATTGATGCTTCCTTTCTTCGCTTGTTTTAAGCAAACATTCACTACCCCTTTGATCAAGGCAATCTTACTACGGAACAAGTTTATTTCAGCCCAATGGTAAGATTCTTCGAAAGCTTTCTCCTCTTCAGGACATAAGACGAAGGTGCGGAATAGTTCGGCGTCTCTGCCCTCAAAACCAAACTCTTTCACAAAGTAATCTATTATTTTGACGCTGAATTTCTGATCGATCTCAATATCTGTCCAATTTTCTTGACTGTTCTGCGTGATGGCTTTTGCCCATTCAGGGTCCTCCATTAGGCATACGATAATCTTCCGCATGACTTCTGCAAAGGCCGGATTATAAGTATGGAGGGAGCCTAAGGAGAAGATGATTTTATAGTTCGGGTTGATCAGTTGATCTTCCTCTTCAAAAGTACCTATCCCTTTTGCACGTACTATCCTCAAGATGCTTTGGCAAAGACGAATCTCTTCAAGAATTTCGGGTGGAATAGATTTTTCTTCAGTGTATCTATAACGATAGGAAAGTACATCCATCTGTATGCTTATGAGCTGGTAAGTTTCAGGATCACAGGTTGTGGTCTGCTTACGTTTACTTTTTAGACGTTTGTACTCTTCGGATAATTGAATTAAAGTTAATGGCTGGTTACGCTTCACATTAAAGCGGGTGATCCTAGTGCCAAAGCTCAATTGAGCATCCCGTTCAAGATTTCGTGAAAGGTCCAGCTCTTGAGTCCGCGGCAGAATATTGAAGGAATGATAATCAGCTGTCTGGATCAAGGCATTAGTCACAGGACGGATAACAATTGTTTTACCATACCCTAAAGGAGCTTCATAAAGAACTTCTTTCTCTTTATTTTTTTCAATTTCCAGTATTTTCGCATACTGATCTGTACGTAAAAGCGAGCCCATCTGTGCTTCTTTGGCTATGAGCAGACGTTCTTTCCTTGCAGTGGTTCTAGTATAGGCCGGTACCGCTAACAGTTTTTTTATTGCCTCATTGACTAAGCAATCATATTCTAATTTTCCTTCCGAAGTACTGAGATTGATTTTCTGTGCATCTTTCATAGTTGTTAAGAATGAACCGAGCTGACCAATACGCGATTTGATCTGATAATTTCCGGTAACTAATACCAAAAACTTCGCAAAAGATTTTGGATCCTTAAAGGTCGTTTTCTCCATAAACTGCTCTTCGGTCGCATGAGAGAACAAGCTATGCAACTGCTTGGAATCGAGGTGGCTCCTTCCCAATTCTCTTAAGGCCGCTGATTTATAGTCATTATCTTGTGCCGTGTTTGCCATTCTTAGAAGATTTTGAAATTCAACTTTATTGGTCTGTTCTGCACCTATGAATGTTTTCTGAGCCTTATCGATAACCGCGCTGATAGATACGTCCTTGGTAAGACAATAACTGCCATTTTCTGCAGTGAAGCTCTCGGAAATAAATTTAGCAAAGATAGATGTATAAAAAGTGTCTATCGCTGAACAGTCATACACATTCTCTTTTTCTGTATGATAAGGACGTACCCAGGGATATACAAAAGCTTTAAACTTTATGGCATACGAACTAGATTGAAACCATAACGAAGCAATTTGATAACATTCTTTTATGCTTGTTAGATATTCCTCATAACCAGAAGTAAAAAATTGAATACAGCTAAAACCTGCGCACAGAAGAAATAGCGGTGTGATATTCCAAAAGCTTTTGGAATTCTCATATTTTCTAAACCAACTTAATAAAGTACTTAAAGAAGGTTGATACAAGGGATTTAAACACAGGTTCTTTAAAAAAATGATAAGAGAACGTTCAGTGGAACTCATATGATGGGCATTTAACTCTAAGCTGAGTAAAAGGGCCTGTCTTTGCTGTTCATTTGCAATTTCTGTAATGTAGTAGTAATACTTAAAGAACACACCATCACAAGATTTTATAGGTGCGTCAGGGTCGATTTTGGTGAGATTTAAAAAAGCTAACTCCTCTTTTATATTACTAGGAGCTTTCCATTCTCTGTTTTCTTTCGATGCTTTTGTATTCTCTGCCCTAATAAGTAAGGATAAATTGGTGTTTAGGATATCCAATAACTTAATAAAATAACTCGGCGAAATCCATGCCTGAGGGTTAAAGTTGAAAGTTCTTGTCTGCGGTAGCGAGCAAACACTAGCCTCACTGGCTCCTTCCAAAGAGCCCTTTAAGGCTTCGAGGTTAGTCAAACATCTGCTCCAAAGCATTCTTTTGAATTGATCCTCTAAAGAGAAATGTGAATAGTCTCTTAAAGTACTTTTACAGTAGGCTATAAAAATATCAATTACTCTGATTTCGTCATTTGTATCCAAAAAAGAGTGGGCTTGTTTAGCTTCAATATTGCGATATGCTCTATAAACTTCAATGACCGGGTTACGATAAACGTCCTGAAAAGCTATTGTAAGATCAGGATATTTATTTTTTTTCAAATAATTAACATATTCTATAAAAACATTAGGGTCCTTGACACCAATGTCATAGGCCAATATGGCAAATTGGATTTTCAGACCTATTTTATTAGGAGAGGGATCCAAAGCAACAATGAGCTTTTTTAATGCATTTAGCATGCATTTTTCTTTTTCATCAAAATCACAAATAAGGGAAATAGACTTAATGAGTTCCTGAGCGTCTGCAAAACGGGAAGTAATAATATATTCATAGATAAGATAAATGGCACCTAAACGATTTTTTGGCTCCCATCTATCATTTACATAGTCAATTTCTACCCATTCATTTAACGTTCGGTTATAGAAAATGTTTTTAACTTTACCTTCTGAATTGATTAACTGAATTGTTTTTACATTTACATCTAAGAAGGGAAGAGTTTCTGACTGGGCAATGTAAAAACCTTTGATTTGATCCACATAAAGACGATCTTTTTCCCCTACAGTAAAGCTAAGAGCGGAGGATTCCATTTTAATGGCACTAAGTTTCCCTGTCCTGCTATCTGCCCAATACACCTTTGACGGGTTAAATTGATCAAAATATGCTTTTAGCGCTTCGGGAACCTGTCTTGAATGCCAAAGTGTTAAATTTCCCTGAATGACTTTATCAATTTGTAAATTATCTTTGCCGATGGGTGTTGTGTGTATATGGATAGCTTTTTCACCTGTGGCCTCCGCTACAATCCTTGAGTTGTCATGACATATCCAACAATGATATTTTTCTTGTTTGAAAAGGGGGAATTCAAGTTCAAGTTTTGATTTTTCAAAAGATGACATTAGCCTGTGAAGCTTACCCTGGAATACTTTAGCAATCTCAATAATATTAGATTGCGGATCGTAGTAAATATGGATAGGATTTAAATTTTCAGTACCTTCTTTAGGCAATAATTCATATTCAAAGCCTTTCTGGGAAATTTCATAGATGTCTTGATAATTGCCTGGTAAGATTTTTTCTAATTTAGGACGGTCCCCAAGACTGTTTGTAAAAATCTTTTGTGGTAATACATTGATCAAAAATTTGTCGTTAGAACACTTAACCATGAAGGTATTAATATCCAGACGATATTCTCCACACGAGAGCTCCCCGGCTTCCTCATTGTAAGCAAGAGGTCCGATAAAGGATATGTTGTAGATCTCACCTAAAATATCAAAGACGAGCCGTTTGAGATCCTCAGAATTATCTCTCCTAAATTCGTTCAATAACACGTCTTTTATTTCGTCTGTTATTTCATCAGTTAAGGGATTCTTAACAAGGTTTTGAGAGAGAAAGTAATATAAAACACTTCTCTCATTGAATATTCCAAGTTTGCATATGGCTAGATGGACTTTATTTTTGTCTTCAATGTCGGTGCAAAGGGGTAAAATTTCTTTTTCCAACCAAACATCGGCGTTAGGAAACTGATCGGATAAATTTGAATCTATTTTCTGCACCATGGAAGAAATAGTACTAGCAAGGGAACACCAAAGGATGAACTTACTGCTTTTCTTCTCCAACAATTCAATGGCTACATCCACAAAAAACTTTTTTATTCTTGCTGTAAAACGGGGCTGGCACTTCAAATGGTGATTTAGACGGTTAAATTGGCAAAATAAGAGTGTGATCTCACGAATAAAGCTCTCTACGGTATCCAAATTTTTCTGGAAATATCCCACTAAGCGGTTTAAACTATCTAATGGATTGGAATTTATCTGGGACCTTTCAGATTGAATAAGATCACTCACAACATTATCCCGCGTTGACGTACCTTGTAGACGGGGTAAACACTTATTTTGCGGGTAGTGCACTAGATTTTGAAGACTTGATGCAAATGTTTTAATGCGTGGACAGGGGGATTGTTCCGGTGGTCTATAAAACCTTGTCTGTTCCCATTTAATAAATTCATTTTCAGTGATTGAACGTGCTACGCTGTTTACCGGAGATGTATTACCATGTAGGGAAACGTTTATATATTTATGATAGCCGCCTAATATTCCAGATTGTTGATTAAATACTGATGCTTGCGGAGAAGCGGGTGTTTCAGCCCCTAGAAAGGGGTAGCATGAATTAATAGTTCTTACTACAGCTTTTTGCATTGCAGTAACGGATTTAGGCAGGCAAGGATGCCCGTTTACAGCGCGCTCTGCTACCCATAAAACTTTTTCTGCTTCGGTTTTAGGGGCATTATCTCCAAGAATAGACCATTCATTTTGTACATTTTCATCCTCAATAAACTGCTTGTAATACGCATAGGTATTTCCTTCCCTATCCTCGCTAGAACCCAGGGGATCCCATCGAAGCGGATGGATTTTTTTATCTAGTAAAGAAAAAAGAGCAAAATTGCTTTTTTGTATGGCCTTCTTAAAGTACTTGTAAGAATGTACATTTTTAAAAGACTGGTGATATTTATATTGGGGATCATAATATAAGATCAACTCAAGCGCTTTAGCATGTAGATCTATATCAAACAAGATGAAATGTTCATCTTGGTAAAGGCTTTTTATATCGTAATCATAGGTAGGAAAGGTTGCGTTTAAGCGGCTTTTTGTATCAAGCCTTGCAAGCCTATCAATGCAGGCTAGTAATAGATAGTTCAACAGTCTAGATTCACCATTTTCCTGCACATCCATAAGATGCAATAGATCATGCACTTCATCTAAAAGTTGAAGATAGCTTTCACATTCTTCTGGACTTATCTCTTCCCAAAAATCCCCGCCAGCTTTATTTGGCATTGGCAATGCCATAATGAGCTTAGGCAGATATTTTGTGAGAATATTTTTAAAAAGAGGCTCCAGGAGTGAATTTCCATTTAAAGGAATAGGGATAATTTCTGCCTTTGTATCTTTCAATAGGTCAACAGAGTCTTTAACATTGTCTAATATAACTCGAAAATCCTCTGAAGACTGTTTTAATACAGAAAGAGTATCCATTTCATTAAAATTTCTATTTTCTAGAACTTCCAACTGTTTTTCAGTCTCAGGAGTTATATTTTGAACGGAGGGCATCTCTGCAGGGTTTTTGGATGCTTCATTGACAGGTTGGGCATTAGCGCTGTCGATTTCATTTATAGAAGCACCTCCCCTCTCATTAGCCAAGTTAATGTTAACTTTGGGCATTGCTGTTTCAGTAAGATCAAACAAAAGGGAAACAACAACAGACTTATTGAGAAGTGTTTCTTTCTGCTTAGAAAGATCAACGAACATACTATTCAGAACCTTAAAGACCTCATCTGATCCTTCCAGCATACCGGAAGCATCTAAAGTGTTTGCCATAGCAATCAAAAGAGTGCATTTTGAAATTTTGCTTTCTACTGAGCGTAAATTGGCAGTGGATTTAAGGGAGATTTTAAGAGTTTGGAATTCTCTCTTGAATTGTGCTTGCTTTAAAATGATATCGGCTTCTTGTCCAAAAGAAGGTTCTGCTTCAAATATACCCTGGAGATGATATGTAAATGCAACTTCAAACGATTTTAGAAAGTCCGATTTAGAAATACTTTCTAAATATCTTTCAGGATATGCCTCTGACTCCATTACATTTGCTTCCGTCATCCCGAAAATCGAAGGGAATGCAAGCAAAAGAAAAGCATCCGGATTGCTGTCTTGATTAGCATTCTTAAGGACTTTCATAAGGTCCTGTCCGGAATAAGTATGCGCGGACATTTTGAAGGCGGAATAACGTTTACTACGACCATTAAAAACTATTCCCCTACCATGTGCGTTAGGCTTTGCTTTTTGTACTGAATCACCCGTATTACTGGAGCTGGGAGTGGCATTAATTAAATGGACAGTCCGCTGTATCGGATCTAATCTTATGAGGAATCCTGGTTTTTCAAAAGTAACCCATACTACCTTGTTTTGGTCATACTGGTCCGCCAAGACATCGTAATCCACCCCCCCAGCTCCAGCTTTTACTGCAGCAGCAAATTCTTCCATTTCTGAAATGAATGTAGCAGCCCGATTGGCAATCACAGTATTGGGATGGTTAGTGAGGGTTTTTGCACAGGACGCTATACTACTGGGTGCGAAATATAATGAAGGGCAATCATCAAAATAGAGGTATGTATCTTCTAACGCGATATTTTCATCTATCTCACAGGGTAATGATGCGCTTGCATTAAGATCTTCTTCATAAGATTCAATTTCTTCAAGTGAAGGAATGTAGGGAGGGGGAGAAGGGAGAGGATCTTGCTTATTAAATGATGAAAATATGTTAGAAAAAAAAGACATAAGAACCTTATTTATTTAAATATACTAACTATTATAGAATAATTACTAATTGAATTAAAGATTAATAACTAACAACAACTGTAAAATATTAACTACACAAAATAACTAGATAACTAATTGAATCTGATTGAGTTGCATACGTAACCTGTGCCCCCCCCATCTATGAACCGGAGCAGGATAATAACAGTCAATTTCTCTAGCTAATATCCCTGAATAATCCCCTTGCCTACTCTTTATTCTAAATAAGGCACCTACTTCCGCTGTGCATTCATTTTTGCATAAGGATTCAAATATTTCGCCACCTCCAGCTGAACATATGTATCTCGTTCCGGCCTATGCAAAAGCGCTTCATTCACAAAAAAGTTTTCCAAAGTTTTAAAATTGCTTACAGCATCACTGCCTACTCTATCCGCCAAGACTATTAAAGCCTGGTTTTGGGGTTCTGTAAAATGAGTATAGCCATTAGCTAGTTTGAGAAGATCCATTTCTTGGTGAAAAACTTGATGCTTTAATAGTTCCTTGGAATTAATACCTCCCTTAGTTGTCGCAACAAAACAGGCTTCAGGGGGTGTTTTTAGAGCAGCAAATTCAGCTCTAACGTCATAAATTGCTGCTTGAAAGCTGCGGTTTTTCGCTTCTTCATCAGAGGTATTCAGATTGTCTTCGATTAACATTTCATAGATCTGTCTGCTATCTTCTGCATCTATATCTATTAATTCAAAATCCCCGGTTTGTTTGTGGTAGATGACCATGACTTGTAATAGCGACTTTGCATCGGGCATAAAAGGCACTTGAGAAGTGTTATCACTATTTCCTGTCCAAAGTTTGAATTTATTATTTGTCACCATGACGTTGCTATTTGCATAAGCATTGATAACATCTTTGGATTGGCTGCTTAAATTCATACCGATAACATCGCGGAGATAGTGTGTATCATAGGTAACATTCACCTTGGTGACGGCCAATTCTGCTAAGTGGAACGAAAACGTAGCGCAATAGAAAATAAAGTTAGTCCCTATAGCAGTAATCATTGCTATAAGAGAAGCCAAGGCAATATTTGTGGCCAACACTGTATTTGCAAGGAGAAAGCTCCCTGCAAAAATACTAAATCCCCCCATGAAAATAAAAGGAATATATTGTGCTGTGGTATAAGCCAAAACAGAAAAATGGTTTTTGGCATAAACAACAATATTATAAATAGTATGTCGAAGTTTTGAAGGCCTATATCCGCTGCTGATAAATTTATCTATAGATGTCGGATAGATATCTGTTTGATATTCTTGGCGTACAAATTGAATATCTTTGACCTTAAGCACCTGCCTCTCATCTTGTGGGATACGTAAAACCTCTACATGACAATTTATACTATCCTCAAATCCATCCACAGATTCAGGTAAAGGAATCTTAGCGCCGGCTTCACCCTTTAACCTCTGGGAAAATTTATCCACGTCATTCCTAAGATGTTTTCTATCCCAGTAGCCTATTCCATTTAAACCATTCACAAGCTGTAAATCTTGTTCAATAAAACCATTCAATTGATCTACCGGTTTACGGTTGGTTTTAAATAAAGAATACATTTCCCAGGGCTCTACGCTATTGCGTCTAATGAATGCCACTTGATTACTACGGAATAGTTCTAAAGCTTTTAGAGGATTGGGCAAAGCCTCACACTCTTTCTTCCAAAGCTTTCTATTTTTTCCCAAACCCATCATTGTATTCAGCAAAAATCTATGCGGTGTATTATCGATTTGGTCTTTAAAGCTAATAAATGTGTTCAGTTTAATAAAAAGTTTTGTATTTCTTTTTAGGAATTTGACGATATCATTTGAAGTGACATTTTCCGGAAACTTGTTTCTCAACTCTCTTTGCATGACAATACTGAATGACTGCAATATCCGGCTTAAACGCGCCCTTCCTGCAGCTTGTGCAGCATCTTCCCAACGGGTTTTAGGCCCTATCACTACTTCAAACAGTCCCGTGGCAATACTGAACCAGTCTGTATTAAACGCCTCTGCTTCAGTGTAAAGTTTAAATAGCTGTTCCTGCTTATGTTCGCTTGTTAAGAGCTGAACTGTTTTGGACTTGATATCATAGACTTTATATTGCTTATCGCTTTCATCGCAAAATAACACACCTTCAAAAGTATTGAAAGGTTCAATAAAACCACCAAAGGTCGCTGCTAAATGTGCATTCACACTCTTATTGAAAATAGGCGTTGCTTCAACAATTGCAGCAGATCTGCTGGATGCTATTTTACTTGCGCATTCTAATAAAACAGCTTCAGAAGTTAAGGCTTCCAGGACTTGCACCCTTGCTGTTCCCCCTTGCCCATCTAGGCTTGTTTTATTTAAAAGCAGGTCTTCCATTTCTTCTTGGACCATGTCATCTTCAAGTAAAACAGAATCTATTCCATAAGCTTCCTTTGAGGGAGGATTAGCGCTTAAGGCTACGGTAGAGTCAAACATATCCTGCAGGTTAACCGTACTGGACTCTATCGTCTGATTATAGAATTCAATTTGAGGGGCAACCAGATTTTGTACAAAAAGATTAATGGCATATACCGAATTTCTCATGCGCTCAGCAATTTCAAGCTTCTTTCTGCCTTGCATAGAGCTTAGGCAATATTTATCTTCAGATAGCTCCAATCTTCTAATCAGGCATTTGAATTCCTTTCCAGCCAAAGTATTATCTAGAGAGATATTTCCATTGGCTTGAGTTTCGGCGTTTTTATACATCTGTTCAATGTATTGATTCGCATCTTTTAGAGTTAAGTTAGATGCCAAATAGAAGAAAAAAGCTCTCATCAAGGCCACGTCAGGATGATAATTGGCAGGTCCTTTCGTGTGCTCAGAGGGATTTTCTTTTTGTATACATGGAATAGGGACTTTAAGGTCAGGTTTTAACTTAGATAGACAATATCCACCGATAGTATTAATGCGCTCTTTACAAGCTTGCGGAAATGCCACATTTAATATGCCCTTCAAATAGGCGAGCCTGTCACGGTCGTGCATTCTAGCTTTAGCCCACTGGAAAGCTTCGTCAAATTTCTGATCGTTGTTTTCAATTAATATAAAATCAATGAATTTGTCCTTATCCTCCGGAGCAATTTTCCATCTAGTGAAGAAATGTTCTGCAACGTGTTTTTTTATCTCTTCCATTTTCTCACTATCGCCTGGAATCTGTTCCTGCGCATTAGCTAAAATAATAGCGGCATATTGCGGCATCTCCATAATGCTATTCATCATCTGGCGGGAAATTTTGGCATAGCGCGGGTTGTAGTTACAGTTACCTACCAAGCTTGCTACAACCTTATTCTCTCGTTTCAAAACGACTTGGGCTTCCTCAAATATAGCTTTTGAGTTGACCTTCAATTCGCGTAGAACACACAAATATAGCTGTAGTTTCTTCAATTCATCAGGAGGGATAAAAGAGGGGTTCATTTTGGTTAAGCGATGGCAATGTAGTTTCATATGGACTTCCATCCATTGATATGTTGCAGGGGATGAAACATTCAATACATTGCCGGGATCCTTTAAACAACGGAGGATCTGCTCTAAACGTTGAATTGAAAACTCGGAATCCCTAGAGATATTAGTACGCACTACCCGTTTGCCTAAAGGAGCCATGAACTCTTCTAGTTGCCTTGCAAGGGTAGGTTCTTGCATTGCAGGCATTATATTGACAGCAGTTTTTCCTGCTAAGGAAGTTAATAAATTGATAGCATTGCGGATGAAAGAGCTTTTACCAAATCCAGGGGGTGCTTTGATTATTACACCTTTGTCTGCATTTGCCATGGCATCATTTAAAAGCTTAGATTGACGCTCATTTACAAAAAATCCCAATTGAATTTCTTGCGCTAGTTTGATCCTGCTTTCAATGTGTGTGGATCTTACATAGGCCGGCTGTGAATTTAGTATGTTGCATGCTTCTTGCAGCAACTTTACTCTTACGTTCCCTGCAGCATTCTGTGCATTTTTCAACTGTAGAAGAGCTCTTTCCAGTTGTTGGATCCTATTTATTTTCTGGTAATGAACATTCAAACACATCAGAAACTTAGTAAATTCAGCTTTATCTTTATATGTTGTAAGAGCCATCAAAGCACTATCAGTAGCATTTGCAAAGGCAGTAAATAGTTTTTTTGCATCCAGATGCTTTCTTTGAACGTGCCGCATTAACTCATCCATATATCCTTTACCGTGGGGAGTATTGGTGAGAAAAACAAGCCTTTGAAGTTCTTGGTTTAAAAAGCGGTTATTTTTCTGAATATGTGTTTCCAAATCCTCGCAAGCACTATTTAAAGAGTCCTGATGCAACTCGTTGTATGTTCCGTCAATGAATTCAAAATATTTTTTCGATATAGCGCTATTCCCTTCATTAAATTCCTGGTCAATGGCGCTACAATCTATCGCTTGGAACGTAAATGAGCATTTATCTTTGATAAGATTGGGCTGTGAATAAGCTTTAAAATATACAGTGGAAAATTGATAAATTTTATTAATGCTAGAGAATATATGAGAGGCTGTATGGCGAATCCACTGGAAGCGCACTATTCCCCACATTTTCATATACAGCTCCAAACCTTTGCAAGAGGCTCCTACCCATTTCCAAAATGAAGGTCCTGAATGATCTGATTGACGATAAATTTCAAGTAACGAAGCTAAGCTAATCCTACCATGAGGTGATAAGCATACTTTTCGAAGTGTGAAAATAATTCCGGTGGTATCATTAACTAACAATAGAGCCTTAGCAAAGTTTTTCCTTTCTTCCTCAGTGGCGTCCTCGCAAAGGAACTTATAGTATATAAAGAAATAGGTATGTAGATGTGTTAAAGAAGGGGGAATCGAGCTAGAAATAGGGCGTTTGATCTCGAAAACCAAAGATAAGTGTTCTAATTCTTCAGCTATGGTTTGAGGCTGCTTCCATTGGATCTTGAGACGTTTTTGATCATCGATTTCTTTCTTTAACTTTTTTGAAAGTTCTTTAAGGTTGGCGATCAATGAAGAAACAGGAATATCAGGAATGGTCGTTTGTGGGCCTTCTCGTAAGAGAGGAATAATATGAGTTACAGAATTTTTCCCTTCGATGCAAGCCAAACGTTGCTTGAAATGCTCTCGACGACGTCCTTCAATGTAGTAAGTCCAATAGGCTGCTATGGAAGGTTTGATGCGTTGCTCTAATTTATCATCATAATAAGTGATAAGGATATCTAAAAGGAGCTTCTCTTCCCTTTCTGTAAGGTCGCAATCCAAACACTCCGCACGATATGCTATGAAAGATATATATCCATTAAGCAATACTTCAGCATCGACAGGTTTATTCGTATGCAAACTTTTTTGTTCATATTCATAAAGGCTTAATTTCAGCACTAAAGCACTAGCTTTAGGACATTCTCCTTCCTTTTTAAGCCTTGCGAGAATTTTTCCAATGAGGTTAGTTTCAACATACTTAAGCTTAAACAAGCCCGATAAGTTACTGATAAGTGTGGAAGCTTCTTCATATAGTCCCCTCTCAACATAGTCTTTTATTAGGATCAAGCTTGAATATGTTCCTTTAGGAACAGGATTTTTCTCCTCATAATTCTCATAATCATACTCACATATTATTGAACCCTGGCTGTGTTGAATAATAAGCTGTTTAATTTGATTGTTATGATTGACTAATATCAGGGATCGAGAATGGTCTAGTGGAAGTTTTCCGGGGGTCAAAGCATCTGCCAGAAAATATCCGTGATATTGATCACAACAAATTCTATGTTGATCGTCCACAGTAAAACTTAAATTGCATTCCGGTAATTTAATGGATTTCAATACCTTGGTTTCAGGGTTGCACCAGAACTGGATTGCAGGAACTCTATGGAACTTCTTAAGAAGATTTACTAGGTTTGGACTTACCTGATTTGCGCTTAATAATAATCTTCCATTAAAAATAATTTCAGTTGGCCTAAGTAAAACAGGCTTTTCTACATCCTTGGAACACTGAATAGATATTTTTTCTCCTTTGGCCTTTTCAATAAGAATATTTAAACCCTTTTTTTCCTGCCAAAGTGTGTCCTGTCCTTCAACAAACCATAGATGGTCGGGCGTGAAATGCTTTAGATCATTCCTATTTGTAAGGACATACCTCTTTCCTTCGAAAACCTTTTCTATAACAGGTACAAGCTCGGTAGATTTTGCAGTCAGGGGATAAAAGCCTATAAAGTAAGTTTCCAAATTGTCATTTTTTGACTTAGGCACTAATACATAATAGTTATCCTCTAACAAGACATCATAATCCTTATAATAGTCTTCATGGATAAACCGATTTAATTCCATTCCGTAGTAATGCTTGAACGCTTTGAGATTTAGAAATTGTTCGGGGATACGATGACACAGCGGGAGGCCATTAAGTTTTACTTGAAACGTATCTAAATTCAGCTCATACCCGCCGCAGGAAATTTTTTTTGCCGTGGTGATAACATGAGTGCCTATAGGAAGGTCATAAATCTCTGCTACAGCTTTAAAGATAGTCAAGCCAAATTCCCTATGCTTTATGCTGATCATGGATTGGAAACGGCCGGCTATTTCTCTTACTCCGCTTTGGTCTTCTAAACTGACATATTTCTTTGTGAAAAGAACGATGGCAGCGCTAATAACAAACTCTTCAACTTTATTTAAAACGCCGCCTGATATCTGAATTTTTAATAAATTCAGATGGAGCCAATATCTATCTTTAGGTGTGCTGCATAAAGGAAGGACGTCCTTTTTCAGCCAAGTGTTCATATCCGTAAAAAGCTCAGTTCCTTCTACAGAAAGATGGTTGATAAATTTTAAAAGTTTCGCAAAATTCAAACATAAGTCTTTAACAAGTTCATAATTACCATGAGAAAGGGCAAAGAAGAGCGAATTTTGCATCCAGGCTTTTAATCTATGGATGAAGGCTGGCTGGCATAATAGTTGGAGTTTCAATCTCCCAAATTGGAATAGGGCATCAAAAAACTCGTTCCGCTTATTCCGGTCTTCTAAAAGGGCGTTATTTCTAAACAGATGATTGATCCATCGGTTGATACTATCAAAGGGATTGCACCACAGCTGTATATGCTCAATGTAGGGATATAGCGTAGGATCTTTAATAATCTTATTTTGACTTGGAGCGGTGAGGGGGGCTTTGCCTGATGCTTTAAATAAGTTTTTCTCCATTCTCCATAAGGGTGCTTTGCCCTCTAACTGTAGATTAGAAAAACCAAAGAGAATTTGTTGCTTGCGCCATTCTTCAGCCTTCACCAAATCAATATTTGTATCGATATCCTCTAAAGATGATGGAGAATCTACTTGAACGTGGAGTTTTGAATAGTCCAACGTTTGATTATCTCCAAAAGGTAAGATAATAGGTATTATCGATGCATTTTTGTATTTACTAGACTCCGAAATGTAGTTAAGTGCAATGGAACGAACCACAGCTCTTTGCAAATAAGCCGTCTCCATTGGCAGCAAAGATGTTTCCTTTAAGCTATCAGCCGCAATCCATAGGATTTTTTCGCCTTCAGTTTTTGGAGCAGCATCGCCTAACGCAGCCCATACTGCATTGATTTCTTTATCGTCAATAAACTGTTTATAATAAGCATACGTCTGCCCCATCTTGTCACGGCAGTCACCGGCATTACTACCGGTTTCCCAAAGGAGTGGCTTGACTGTTGTCGTCTTCTTGAAGAATGTATTTGTGACGTTTACAGACAGGAGGGCAAATGCGCTTTTTTGAACACTATCCGCACATTCCTCCCAAGACCATCCCGCACCTGAAACGATTTTATGTAGCTGGTAGGATGGATCGAAATATTGTGCGATTTTAAAAGCCTTTTCCTGTACTACTGGACTATCTAAAACGCATTGAGGGTTAGATAAAAGCTTAATATATTCGTAGTGATAGACTTTAAATGAATCAAGGTGTGCTTTGGTATTTTTTCGGCATAAGTGGTCTATACAAGCTAAGATATGATAATTCAGAATCATCCCTTCAAAGATAATCCCTTCGTCGTAAGCTTCAAAAAGTTTATGCAACGAGGCACTCAGCTTATCTAAAGTGTTTAAATAGGCAGCGGGATTATCGATGGTATTCCAAAAATTATCGGGCTCATCTGTAGGAATAGGTAAAAGAACGATAAGCTTTTTGAAACTTTCTTTTAAAACAAAGGTATGCTCAGTTTGTTGTTCTACACTGATTTTTGAACGGTCTTCTTTATGCTCAATAATTTCATTATTACTGTTAAGTACCAGACTAAAGCGGATCTTGAAGGTATCTGCAGAGTCACTAAAAATTTCCGCAATATTTTCTAATTCACTGTTTGAATTATCTTCGAACCGGTGGCCTTTAACCCGCTCAAGCGCCCGTATTGTTCCCAATGACCGTGGGGAAAAGCATTCCTCATCAGCACCTTCTTTGACACCATGGATTGTAGGATCAATGCGTGATATTGAACGGGATGATGTACTTATAATGGGAGAATGTTTTGGCGCCTCCGGAAGTACTCCTACCTCACGGCAAATCTGGATATTATCCTTATGTATATCAGACTTATGCTTGCAAACTTCATGCCTTTTTAACAAATCAAGATAAGTTGCTTTTAAACACTTTAATTCATCTTCCTGCAGGCAGCCGAGACGCAGTAGAGAATCCATCTGAGTAATTAAAATCTCCATTTCTCCAATAAGTTCTCTCAAAATATCTGGAGAGACAGATTTGTTTATTTCGGAAATGATCTTATACAGCTGGAAATAAAAGATGAATTTTCTAAAGACAGTATCCTCCTTTGCACCCTCAGGAATATCCCCTTTAAAAGAACCCATGACTGAATAGTGAAGCAGTGACTGTAATGGGTTTTCCTGCTGCACCTCATATCTTTCTTGGAAATGATAATCGTAGCTGGGCACGTATGAAAGGTCTGCATAAGGTAAGACTCTATCCTGAAAGTATATTATTTTCTCATCTTGTACAGCCATTCTTGAAAGTGCTACAAAAAGAGATTTATCCTCAGGGATTTTTTTGGGGTCAAAGCGATATAAAGTATATTTTCGTCTTTTATCTCCCGACTTATCACATACATTTGAAGAATATAATCCGCATATTCCGGGATTATATTTTTGTTCCTTCTGGTTATTGTTAAAAAGAATCAAACTGCCCGACGCTAAATCTAGCTTCACAAAAACGTTAGGGCCCATATATATCCATAAAGGCTTATCCTTGCTAAACTCCTCATAACGCTCTGCAAGACGTTTAATGTGGTCCTCTTTTAAATCTTCAACATTGGAATGTTGCTCTGGTATCTCTTGTAGAGCTAAATATTCCTGTTCATATTTTTCAAATAAATCCACATGTTGAAATTCCTCAAGAAATTGAGAACAACGCGCCTCTATAACAGTGTTTAAATTATCTTTTTGAAATGATATTGCTAGCAGGCGGATCATTTCAAAATCTGATTTATCTGTGGGCAACTCAAAGGGAATTTCTTTACGCAAAAGAGAATATTCAGCAATGAACTTCTCCTGGTTTTCAGGAGTCTCGACATTGCTCTCCAAGTCTTCTATGGTAGTATTGATCTTTGTAAGGGTAATATCGTTAATAGGAAAAAAATAATGCTTTACTGCGTCAATAATTCCGCACATAAGGGAGATCTCTATAGAAGTTAATATTTAGTGTTCTGAAGGGGGATTGTACCGTTATATTCCTCGCAACGCCATATGCGGATAAATTTGGCCTCTGAAGATAGCAGCGGATAGAGGCCTAGGCATTCAATTTTTTTAAAATACTCTTGGAGTTGTTTCAGCTTATTTATATCACAGTCTTCCGGCGATTTATACACAACTTGGACAAAATATCCTGTCTTTCCAAGCTGCTCTTCCTTCATCCCTGGCCATATGTCAAACTGATTATGACGTGCACCCTCTAGATTAAGAAAATAGGCTTTCTTTTGTTCCGGTCCATAGAAGCTTAAAAGACTTGTTGTTTGGTACGACTCGCCAAAAAGAAAATCTTTTGCAGGATTATACCCTTTTTGTAAAAGGCCGGGGCTGAGTTTACCCCAGCCCATGTTATGCTTAAAAGGACTCCAACGCAATCCCAAACCTATTCCATTATCCTGCAGAAAGGGTACTGATAGTAATAGTACGCACAATAAGAGAGAAAAAATGATCCCGATGCGCGCCCACTTAAGGCTTATCCATACAATCAAAGGAAAAACTATTAGATAGGCAAATACACACCAATTTCCTTGAATTTTTTGCAGGCAGGCAGCGGCTGTAAATGCTGCAACAAATGCTGATGATGTAAGTGCGCCCCACCGAAGCAGCAAGGGTATCTCTACTTTCCGGTGTCGATAGACATAAACCCATCCACAAAGCATTAGAATAAATAAGATGGGCGAAACAAGAAGCATTTGAGCACCGAGAAACTCCAATACATTTCCTTTCATCAATAAAGTAGTTCCCAACTCTGCTCCGTGCCCCCCGGCTATTGTCACACCTACATGCCTGAATGTCACCCAATCATGTTGAATATTCCAGATAAGCACCGGAACCAATCCTAAAAGAGATATTAGAAAACCATAAATGACTGTCCGGCTTCTCAATGCAGGCAAAAATAACATCCCTAATGCTACAGCAGTCCAGAAAAAGTAGACGGGCCACTTGAAAATAGCCCCGCAAGCAATAAGTAATCCCGGGATAATATAATTTACTTCTGCATTTTGACGTAGGCATCTTATCATCCAATATGCAGCTAGAACCCACGATAAGGCCATTCCTACATCAGTAATAGCTAAAAGGGACGACATCATCCCTAGCGGGCTGAATGCAAAAGCTAAAGCTGCCCAAAAGGCAATAATCCTGCTTAAGCCCCCCATGAATGTCAACGCATATATTGTTAGCGGAATGCATGCTGCTAATACCAAAGATCCGAAACGTACACCTAATTCCGTATCGCCAAAAATAGCTGTGCCTGCTGCAATCTGAAGCGCAATGCCAGGCGGTTTGCTATAATAACCCCAGTCTATATGGCGGCTCCATGTCCAATATTGCGCTTCATCAGGTCCAAGGCCCACATAACCTTGCGAAATGTACAAGCCAAAAGCTAAGGTTTTAATTAGAATAATTCCAATAAGAATGCAGCTATAACGTGACATGAAGTTTTATTTGTAAAAGTTGCAGATAACGCAAAAGTATACAGTAAATTGTGTTGATTTCAACCATTCGGTTGAAGGATCAAGGACAAATAATTCATTAGAAGGGCTATTGATGCTATACTTTTTAAAACTGCCTTACAATATTCTTATTGCATATGCAGTTGCATTTCAATGAGACAAAGCAAATAGTCTATTTTTTCTACTCGTCTCTTCCAGGGAGGCTAAACAGCTTTTTGAGAGCAAAGAGAGTAACGTCGCGGTAAACTTCCGCTATTGAATCTGTAAGTGGAATTTTTTTAGGGCAAACGCGGACACAGTTCTGCGCATTTCCACAAGCATTTATCCCTTCAGGTGCCATCATTTCTTGCATGCGCTGCGGCTTCAACTGCTTTCCTATAGGGTGCATATCGAACAGTCTTACCTGTGAAATAATTTGAGGACCCACAAACTTGGATTTGGAGCTAACTTGGGGACACGCCTCCACACAGCAACCGCACGTCATGCAAGTAGAGAGCTCGTACATTACTTCTTGTTTCGCAGGGCTAATTTCAGGACCAAATCCCCTATCATACAATCCTTCAGCATCTACCCAAGCATGGACCTTCTTCAAATTATCAAACATACTGTCCCGGTTCACAACCAAATCCCGTATTAGAGGGAACTTTGTAAAGGGCGCTAGAGTGATAGTAGTACTCCCCTTTTCCTGAATGAGAGATCCAATCAATGCGGTACAAGCTTGGCGGGGTTTACCATTGATAAGCATAGAGCAAGATCCGCAGACTTCTTCCAAACAACCTTGTTCCCAGGAAATAGGCGATACTTTCTTGCCATTACTTGTGACAGGATTAAGTTGGATTTCCATGAGGGCCGAGATGATATTCATCCCTTCTTGGAGCAAAAGTTCAAACTCCTCCCAATATTGGTTTCCGGGAGTTCCACGATAGATTTTTAATATAAAGGTTTTGTTCTCTTGCTCGCTCATTATTTTTCTCTTATATGGGCAGTGGAATATCCCTAGGTAAATTTTGCACTTCGGGAACTTCTTTATGTTCTGTGGTGTAGTCCCGGTGAATGAACTGTGAGAAATGACGGGTGTCTACAGGCTTGTAAGTAATCACCGGCTCATCGGGACTATAGTGCGCTAGTGTTGTTTTCAACCAATTCTCATCATCGCGTTTTGGAAATTCAGGTTTGAAATGGGCTCCCCTGAATTCATTTCTTAACAACGCCCCTTTAGTAATCACCAGGGATAACTCAAGCATGTAACGAAATTGGTTTGCAAATGTATATGTCTGATTAAGCAGTGTAGATTTGTCATCTAACTTAATCGACTTATATCTTTCGCGCAGTTCTTTGATCTTATATAGAGTACGTTCTAGGTCCTTATTATCACGCTTGACGGTGACATTAGCTACCATCCACTCTGCCAACTCATTATGGAGCCGGTGAACGTTTTCATTGCCATCGCGGCTCAGCAAATCTTTTTTAAAGCTTTCCTCTTCCTGCAGGGATGCATTGAATTCGCCTTCAGAAAGATCTCTCCAAGATTTATGTAAACTTTTGATATAGCGAGGGACTTCGCCTCCTGCCACTAATCCGCCAAAAATACATGACAATAGGGAATTAGCTCCCAGCCTATTCGCTCCGTGGAATTGGAAATCCGCTTCCCCTGCGCAAAAACAACCCGGAATATTAGTCATCTGTCTGTAGCGCTCCCAACGGTCAGGATCTTCTATGGCAGGCCAATCTACCCAAGCGCCCCCCATGGAATAGTGGACTGCAGGGAATATTCTCATCGGTACTTTTCTAGGATCTTCGCCTGTAAACTTCTTATAGATTTCTAAAATAGAATCCAACTTATGCTGGGTCGCTTCCGGCAGATGGGAAACATCCAGATATACCTGCATTTTACCTTCGATACCCATTCCTAGTTCACAAATACGCAATATTTCCCTAGCAGCTATGTCACGGGGCACAAGATTGCCGAAGGCAGGGTACATTTCCTCAAGAAAATACCAAGGCTCACCGGTTTTGCCGCAAGGAATAGTCTGACCGGAAGGTGCTACAATAAACTTAGAAGAATCTCCCCACACCCATATGCGTCCTCCTTCCCCTCTGGCCGATTCCGACATCAGCCGGAGCTTATCTTCTCCTGGAATGGCTGTTGGATGTATCTGAATGAATTCTCCATTGGCATACGCCATGCCCTGCATATAGAGGCGTCCATTGGCTGCCCCCGTACAGAATGTGGAATTCGTGGATTTTTTGAATATCAGCCCGGGACCGCCCGTAGCAATGATGACAGCATCGGCTTTTAGAACTTCCAGATTTAAGTTAAATAAGTCCATCATCACGATGCCTCGCGCTACGCCTTGGCTATCTAAGGCTAGACGCATGAATTCGTGATGTTCAAATTTCTCGACTAATCCTTTCACTTCATATCTGCGAACTTGTTCATCTAAGGCATAAAGTAATTGCTGGCCTGTAGAAGCTCCGCAAAAGGCTGTGCGATTGTATAGAGTGCCTCCAAATCTTCGGAAGTCAAGCTTACCTTCCTTGGTACGGTTAAATGGACATCCAAAACGATCCAGCATACGTATGATAGCAGGTCCAGCTAAGCACATCTCTAGTATTGGCGGCTGATCGGCAAGGAAATCCCCTCCTTTAATGGTGTCATAGGCATGGATTAAAGGAGAATCCTTCTCACCTTTACTATTGATAGCCGCATTGATTCCTCCTTGCGCACAAACAGAATGAGAACGCTTGACTTTGGTAACGGAGACGATCTTTACTTTGCAGCCTAATTCAGCTAATTTCATTGCAGCAGAAAGACCTGCAAGTCCACCTCCGACAACAATGACTTCCTTATGATGGTTTGGTGCCATAGTGCTTAAATCCTTAAGTTCAGCCAATAAGTTCCCCATACTGCAGCAAGCCCTAAAGCCATGATTAATAGCATTAATGCGACGGAAAAATATCTTGAGATTTGTTGGATAGGAGGATTAAGGGTGATGCCCCATGTGATCAATGCCGTCCATAAGCCATTAAAGGTGTGAAAGCAAGTGGCGACGACAAATATGCTATACAGCACCGCCATTAAGGGATCTTTAAAAGTGTCCCTGATCATAAATAAGGTTGCCGTCCCAAAATCTTTTGCGATGATGAGAGATTGGCCGGAATGCAGGGGCCATTGGTGAAGGGCCTCTTCCCAGGCAACTTGCTGGCGTGCGGCTTGTTCACGCAACAGGATTGCTGCTTCGGGGGGAGTATCTTGGGGTATGTTGACTTGGGGTGCGGGTATCTGCGCAGCTACTTGTTCTGCATTTAATACTTTAACCCCTAAACGTTCTGCCACGGTGTACAAGCCCGGATCATCGCTTACCCGCTGCACAAAATATTTTTGATCACCCTTTAATGCGGAGGCCGGATAATTATAAATCCGCATATGGACGACATGGCCAATAATCGCAAAAAGCAGAATCCATGAGGTAATTCTTTGCCAAGTAAATGCGTGGTTGCGGGGGTATTCCGACAGGGAAGGTGTACTGCCATCTGTAGAATAGGAATTTATCCTGGCTTGATAAGCGTAAACAACCCCCCATCCCATATGGATAGCGAATGGAACACCTAAGAGTAGGATTTCTACAAGGATCAGATAAGGGAGGTTATGAATAAACTGTACATCATGGATAAATCCTTTACCATCTTCTCCCAGCCAAAGCGCAGCCTGGGAATTTGTCACAAGGTGGAAAATTACATATAAGACAAGAAAGATTCCTGCAAGAGAGTGCAATTTTCGCCATACAAAATCGGAAGGAAGCAGAGACATAATCACTCGGTAAACTATATATAAAAAAATTAATACCAAGTAGAAAGATTAATAGAAAGACACAAGAATCAAGAAATGCAAAAGAATTCCTGAATAGGACGTCATCAGGGGTAGAAAAAAGCCGCCGGAAAGGTGGAATGAGCACTATCAACATTTTTTGTATAAACAGGCCGTTTCCATTTCAACCCACAGGAAGAAACGCGTCGTGGCCACCAAAAAAAATAATTATCGTCGATTGGCTATGATTCCAGTTCTCCAAACCAGCGGACAAAGATATAACTTCTACCCCTAGTATACCCAAAAACCTATAACTGTTGCAATACCCTAGGTATTTTTTTAAAAAGCTCCGAGATCTCCTGCTGTTTCTTAGGACAATTCTTGTGGACGAAATCAACAAGGTATTCTTTAAGCATATTAGATTCAGCATAGTGTGAGATAGGTTCCCTGGGGGGCTCATCAGAAATCACCGAGGATAAATTCGCGATACGGGTCTTTTCATCCTCGGTGAACTTAGTAATACCATAGTCAAGCTTTGCATCTAAAATCTGATCATTGAAATCCGAATGGTTATGCAGCATTTCAACACTCAAACGGAATTTTCCCGAACAGCTAATGCGGTTATTTCTTATGTCGTAAAGGCAAAGCGAGCGCTTTTTATATTCCTGTCCGGAGACCTGGTGCTTCATCAGATAGTTCTGGAAAAACTCTGCCTCTTCAGGACTTAAGAGAATGGTCTGAATACGATTCCCATAAAAGGTGGTTTCGTCATAAATAACCAGGGCTATCTGTAAAGGTTTATCCTCATCGCTCCTAGGCAGCTGCCTTCTTTCACCCCAAACCACCGGATACTGCCGCATGAAATTGTTCGTCACTAAAAGATTAGAATTCTTATTTTTCAGGATCGGATTATATTTTTCTTCAATATAGTTTTCTAAAATATCTTTTTGACGGAAGATTCGCGTTGCCAACAGCTGATTTTGTCCTAGAGCGTAGGAAGCAAGCTGACCGAAAAGCAAACCCAACATCGTAAATGCGTATGCAATGATAGGCAAGACTCTAAGAGGTTTAAAGACAAATTTATGGAAAGTGGACAGGTTTTCTTTAGCTTTCAACCAAGCGTCAAATTTATCTAAGGATTGAAGCCAATCTTCAAACAATCTTGAAGCATATTTTTCAATCGTAATCGCAATTCCTTGCAGCTTTAGGGGGCGTTCCCAACCTAAGGTATGGTAGTTAAAATTAGGATCCCACTGCGTAGCATTCCTTAGAATGTGTTTTTCTAAAACGACATCCTGTTTTACCATTTTGCTTTCTTGATGGAACTCTTCATGCGCTTTTAGCTCGGTACCAATCTCTTGTGAACCTTTAACATATCCCTCCAACTGTCTTCCTATAGACGGTATTTTCCAGCTGTCTGCCAATTCTTCAACATTCTGGTTGATATGTGCTTTCAAATCTGCCGGAACAGCTTTTAATGTCATTAATTTCTTTTGGACAGCTTCTTTATCGCTTACCAATTCCCTTAAAGCAGGAATGAGGTCGATAAATTTTCCATACGTATCTTCTGCTTTGCCGGAGACTGTTGTGACAAGAACTTTTTCAAAAGCTCTAGCTAAGGAGAGAGTTTTAGAAACATCCACATCGTCTTCAAATTCGAGAACGCCTTTAGCTAATTGTTCAGGCTTAGCTCCTAGCATTAGGCAAATCAACGGCCTGCGTAAGAGGTTTTCCAGAAGCTGTTTTTGCGAAAGATAGTTCAGGTAGAATCTTTTATCCTGCTGATTCTGCATAAAATAAATTAACAACTCGTAGATATTTTTTATGTCGGGCTGGCCGAATATGATTTTAGCTTGAGAATATTGCAATAGGAGCTTGCTTTTTCTCTGGTGAGGCTTATCCCTAAATGTACGTCCTTGAGCCTGATCTAGAGCATCTTTAGTCATCTTAAAATCAAGCAAAACATATGTAATAGCATCTAAAACAAGCTCTATATTAGTTGCAAAGGAACGGGCTCTATCTAAATACACAAGATATTTCTCAGGATCTAATATATCTTCCCCGATATGCAAAACGGCCTGGGTACGGACATCTTTTAACTCAAAAACTTGCGAACTTTCGTTGAAGAAGATAATGGATTCGCACTTTTGGCCATTGCTTGCCAACTCATTGGCAATATCCACGTTCTTCAACCCTTTAAATTGCCCACCCGCATCGATAATCTGTCGGGCCTTAGGATCATTGTTGACGATGGCACACGTTACCTTACTTAGCTCTTGAGGAGAACCGTCCGGAACAATCTTTATCCCTTCCGGATCTGCGCCCCATTTCAACATAAGATGGGTGGAACCCCCTTCAATACCTTCCACTTCAAAGATTTCTGCTTTTGGCCCTTGTTGAATTATTGGAAGAGGCGTTGCAGTAAATCCTATTGTCTTCTTAAACATACTGCGGTGATTTGACGGCGTTGAAATGATCATCTGGTTAAAGAAGGAAATCTGTTCAGCTACAAGTACTTTGACATATGTACGGATAAAAAATGGATTAAGGCGTACTAAGGGATGTAATTCTCGGACATCCTGCTCCGTTAAATCCGCTAATTTCAAGTCCGGATTGCCTATCAATTCTTTGATATTATTATAATCTTTTATATCTTCCGTTGTTTTCCCTTCCGCCAAGGCTTTAGCTACAGACTCTTTGAGTATAGAGAATGTTTTTATCGTCTGGTCCACATCCAGCCCGTTGACCAGATAAGTAATTAAAGTGCGTAAGAAGGTGGAATCATAATTAAAATATTGTGAAGGACCCGTATCTTTTTCTTTAGGTGTATTTGTCGTCAAATAGGGGCCGGCAAATTTCTTAGTATTAAAATGCAATTTGTATAAGCCGTAATCATTATCGACATATCCTTCAAGGGCAGAACCCAGTTGCTCTGTCAATAATCCATACAATAGGTAAATGCTTTCCTTCTGCGGATGTGTCGCCAGCCAGGCCGGACTCTTCCTTTTACCTGTAACAAAACCTCTGAATTCATCCGCAAATTCGGGTTCGATATTCAGTCTGTTCAGCACAAATTCGACGACATAAGGAATAACGATATTTTGGAAATCAGACTCATGAAGCATAGGGTGCTGATTTTGCTGGATCTTTACCAAAGGCCCCATTTGGGGATCAATTAAAGCCTCAACCACACAATCGATAAGCTCTACATGCTCATCAGAAATTCTTTGCGGTGTGCCATACGCAATGATTACCATATCTAAAGGTGTTTGCCTGTCAGGTTCATCAATGATGTTTGTACTTTGAGACCATAAGCGCAATTGTTTGATAAATCCTGCAAGGATTGCCTTCGTATTTGCACTGGGAATGGATTTACTTGCTTTTAAGGCTGTCCAGATAAAATACACTTCAAACATCTGTTGGGAGTAATGTGTCATATTTGGCATTGTCCCGTTAGCCAAATGCTCTACAAACTCATCATAATCAAATTGAACCGAATGGGGATTGATTATTCTACCCGCATCAAACTCAAAACGGTCTGTTTTCCTTCCAAAATAGGAATTCAATAGCTTTTGTGTTTGCAGAGAGCTAACCATTTCATGAGTATCAGGCACAGTTTGGATGACAAGTCCTTTCTCCATCGCCCTTCGCGCAATAAGCTTGCTCAAATAGTCGGATTTTCCGGAGCCTGTTTGGGATTTTATACTTATATCCCTGGATGAGGATGCTCCGGCAGCTTCTATTAACGTCAACTGCGAGGTCTCTCCAAAAATAACCCTTAAAAAACTTCCTTGAGAAGCTTCGACCAGAAGCAAATCACGATTTTCAACTGAATGTGTATAAAGACAGGGGGCAGCTAAAACATCCCCTACTTGAGAGTGAAGGACCTTTATAACTTCCATGGACTCCCCGGGAACCTTGGCAAGCCTTAGAAAATTTAAACACACTTCTAATCTGGAGAGATGACGAATATTAACTAGAAGCAAAGCATATTCTTCCATGAGTTTGGCAGCTTGGCTCAAATTCAAATAGGTGAGTTGTTGAAAAAAAGCGGGGTCATTGCGATCAAAAAGGACTTGAAGATCGTTCCAAGTTACTTTGATCCGTCTCCCTGTACCGTAATTCCTATCGAATAAATTCGATTTATCACTGCGTTGTTTAGTCTGATTAGCTTTCCAGAGGATAATCACCGCTTGGGTCTGGAGAAGACTTTTTAATCGGATGCAAATCTTTTCAATAGCGTCTTTGCACTCGTCGACGTCCTGTTCGGATTTGAAAGTGAAGCTTGGAGTTCTTCCTACTTCTGCACGGTAAAGCTTGATTTCATTGTTCAAGGCTTCGATCCTAGCTTTCAATGCTAGGTCTTTGACTGTGCTTGGATCAAAAAGAGGCTGTACAGGCTCTTCAAAAAAGTTCCGGTCAAAATATTGTTCTAATAAATTTTCACATACTTTCTTAAAATACTTTTCTACATCATTAAGATTTTTCGTTTTCCAGTTCAGGCTTACCTGACTGACTGCAGGGGGGAAAGTATTCTCCGAAGGCTTGACAGTGGATTCCAACTGGCTTGTAATCCAAGTCCCACCCAATATCACTAAGGTGTCTACAAACTTGCTTATTTCTTTCCAGAGCTTGAATTTTACCTTACCCGCCAATAATATTTTCTCTGCTATTCCTTTCAGGCTTTGAAATTTTGCAGCATCCTTCAATGTCGAATCCAACACCCTAAATATACTTTCCACATTAGGGAGGGTAGCATTGGATTGCATCAAAGCATAAAGCAGGTTACGATAAGGAGATCCTTCAGGATAATATTTCAAATGGGTATTAACTTTTAAGAGAGTTTCAAGGCGCTTTTTCTCTCCTGCTTCTCCCATCAATATTACCCGATAAAAATAGAGAAAATTGTCCTTAAACATCTTGTCACTGGAGTAGATGTAATAGGATAAGGCGCCTCCTTTAGCGGTATAGCGGGAACCTGTCTGTAATACCTCGGCTAGTTGGAAAGAAGAAATATTTTTCTTGGAATCTTTATTGAAATCCAGCATCAGTTCGGGTAGCTTGGTAGGAACTTGCGCTCCTACTTCGACTTCATGACCATTTAAGTAAAGCCAGCGCCTTTTAAAATCATTAAACAATTGGTATTCATTCAGGCTGACGGAACGCGTCCATCCCAATTGATCCCATAACAAATCTGTAAACTTATAATGCACTCTCTCATTAGGATCTTGTAAGCTCCCTGCTTTTGCATTAGAAGTGCTATTTTCATTCTCCATCAACTCCTGAAGAAACTTAAGGAATGCTTTTTCCTCTGATACCCTTAGTTTATGTTCTAATAAGTTGCTTTGCATCTTAAGATAGGTTTTATAGATGCCTGCAACTTCTACAGCAGAAATAAAGGTTAGGGGATTGACCTTGAATTTATAGGCATCCCTTCTTTGGAGTAATATGAGTCGGATAAGTAAAACTAAAGCCTGTGGATGACATCGTTTAATATTAGATTTAAGGAGGTTCTGCACCCACAAAATTATTTTCAGCTCGTTCTCGCTGAAATTTTTAAGTGGCAGTAGCTGGTTCAGCCCATCAAGTGCTTCTTCGTAGGCATTAGATATCGCTTGAAGATAGATGAGATACAGCTTTTGCTCTGTTGTACGTCCTTGCAGTACTCCCCTACTAAGCTCAAGATCTATCCAGGCATCAATCGTTGAAAGCTGTTGCCGTACTTCAATCTTCTGCAAACCGCCATCTGACTTGATGCTCTTGTGGAGAATGACTAACGGCAGCTTAACCCTATAAGAATTTCCTTCTTTCAAAACAAGGTAATGCATCCCCACAGGAAGCTGAGGAATCTCTTTCTCTATGCATAGATGATAGGTATTAGTTCCGTGAAAATACAACTTATCCGTGCCATCAATCACATGAAAGCGTATACCGATACTTTCTATCTCAACCTCTGCAATGGAATTTGAATCGGGATTCTTCCAACAAACTATTTTTTCCATTTTAGGTTCGAAAATCGCCAGGAGGGATATTAATGCTGGCAGGCTTTGAGGCATGACGTATATCTTGCCATCCGGACGTATTACTTCCCTAATATGATAAAATGGCTCATCCTTGTCCGCATTTAAAGCTCTTTTTAAAATACTCGACTGACGTGTCAATTTTTGCCATTTTCCCAATCCTTCTACAGATTGGACTTTCCTAAATTCTAACTTTACCTGTTTTTCCAGCTCTTCAATATGACCTTTACTACAATCAGCCGGCTTTTCCCATTTTTCTAATTTAACACTTAGAATAATCTGTTGCTGCCTTTTGATGACAATACGAGGGCTTTCTCCTTCATATAACCAACAAATTGCATCCTGAGTGAAATAAGCGGGCAAAAGCTCTCTTATTTCAAAGGGAATATTTACAGTACGCGATCGGTCATCTTCTTTTTGGGATACATAAGTGATCTGACGGTTATTAATTTTTACCATTATCTCATGAGGATAAATGATGAAATTGTTAAAAGAGTCACGATGAATCGATTTGTACTTTCCGCCAGTCACTTCAATGAATGAGTTTTCACTTTTGACCCATTCCGGGAGGTCACTTTTGATTTCTCCACTATTTTCTGAGATTTCACCGGTACTAAGGTCTATAGTATTCTTGCCATTATTATAAGCGGGATATTCTCCGGACCAAGAGCTATTTGTAATCTCAACCTTACTGATGAGGAGGAGCCTGTTTAAGAGCGCATCGCGGTATTCCATACCGGCATTTTTAAAGAACTCTATGCAAGGCCCTTGGATATGCGACGAAAAAGCCTCCGCCTCTGCTCGTAACTCAGAATTAACTTCGGAATTAACTTCTTTCTCTGCACCTAACGCCTGCACAATTTTTAATATAAAATATTCTTCTGTAACAGTCTCTAAAAAGGCCTTGGTGAATCCTTCTCTAATATATTTAGGCTTATTTAATACCAATAATACTTGCGCGTTTTTTAGAAATAGCCTCAAGCTGAGTTTATGGTTTTTTAAGTTAGCCAACAGCTCAGTACGGACATCCGGAAAATCCCCACCACCCCACCGGGTAGAATCGTAATAGACCTGAAGTTCTACCATCCAATAGGCAATGCTAAACCAAGAGATCCAATCGCCTACTTCCTTACATTCAATAAGCGCTTTATTGAAAAACTCCTTTAGTTCATTGCCATATAAAGGGATATTTTTTAACTGTGTAGGCAGCCTTCCCGCTCTAAATAGTTCTCTACGAATCCAATCTCTAAATGCCCCTTGCCTCAATAAATCCAAACGGCTTTCAGCCAATTTAATTGCACTATTCAAATTGTCATAGCCGTTGCATGCACAAAAACGCACTGCTTTAACAAGATCTAAATCTAAGTCTTCAATTGCTGTGGACGTATAAATGATTTCATTGGACGACGACCGCTTGTTCACCAATTCTTTAAATTTATGGCGTACTGCAAACTGGTCTTCTCTAATTGAATCGACTAAATATTTTCCTGCAACAGCTGTGGAGGGAGACAACAAAACATCATCTAGATAAGACTCTATTTCATAACATAGAGGTACACTCGTCTTTTCAACTAATTTTAGATGGATATTTTTTTGAACTGCCCTGCTTAGCATGACATTTCTTGAAAGTGCATTAGGCCGTGCATACAACTGAGCTAACCAGCAAGCTTGGCGCAAATCATGGACTTGCTTCGGCAACAATCTATCTGTGCTATCAGGGCTTTCTTGAACAATGTGAGCTATCTGATGCAGCAAAGAGTGCTCAGCATCTCCTCCTTGCGATAGAAAACGTCTATAGAAAATTAGGGTGGGATCTTTATACAGGCTGTCGTCTTGAAGCTTTCCTCCCCACCACAATACTTTACTAGGCAATAATAAATTCTCATCAATAATGGGCGATCCATTTTCATTTGCTGGAAGGCCGACTGCAAAAAGTGACCCTAGCTCTTTCTGAGCTGCTTCAACGGAGTTTACCTGTTCTGCCTTCATTAACCATTCAGTAAAATCTAAATTCCACACACTCCACTTTTCACTATTTATGGAAAGCTTCCGTTGACTTTCATCCTGTGTAAAATAGTAAACAAGTTCTTTGAGTTTGTTATGCCATCTTTCATTCATCACTAAGAAGTCAGCAGCTTTAATATCACTTAAAAATGATTGTACAGCAATTCCTGGAGCGCCTTCTAATCTATTTTCAGGATCTAATCTAGCTAATACATCCAGAATTGCTAAACAGCTATTAATTGCTATTAAACCTTTTGCATCATGCTGATGATGTGGATTAATAATCCTACTATCAAACTGCAGTATTGTGCGCATGAGAGAATAAATATTCTGGAAAATAACAGGGCATTGGTCGGGTGAAATATGTTCCCAGAAGTTTTTGGAAGCTTCTCCCCCCTGAATACTTACAACCGAGGGTAAATTTACAATCAATTCTAGGTAGACATCCCTTGTAAGCTTTAACCAGGCCTGTCTGTCTTCATAGTTTAGTGCTTCAAGATCTTGATTCAGCTTCGACGCTGTATCTGTAAATGTAACATATAATGTAGAGATGGCTTTGAATAGTTTTTCTAAATCACCAAGGGTAGTAAAACTTATCCCTATGAGAGGGCTGAGGTTACTCTGCACCTCGTCTATTTCTGATGTTACATAAGAACACTTAACCCTGGAAACATTTGAGTATGTGCTTATTTCTAAAGCCGGAAATGTGATTAAGTTTTTTTGCTCTACGGAGTTTTCTATTGCAGGGGATGCAGGCGTCATAACAATCTTACGCTGAATATCCAATATCTCATTTTCATATTGCTTCAAACGGGCATCAATATCATTTAATGTGGCCGTTAAACCGACAAAAAAACTGTTTTCTTCCTTTCCTCGTAGATAAAGCTTTTTTTGCTCATCCCTTAGATTGTTTACGATGTCCCCGATAAACTTTGCATTGATGTAAGTCAACCTTTCAAATGACCCATTTCTTAAATGCTTCATGCAAATTGAAACTAATAAATGAGAATGAATAAGGAGCTTTTGCAGTTTGTAAAATTCAGTTCCAAGGTTGATTTCAGGATTGCCTTCACTGAATAGCTTTGTAAAATGCAAATGCATGCCCCTCATCAGCACTTTGCCGGTGCATGTTGGCCCGCGAGAATTCTTCACATACAAATCAGGATATTTCTCCTGAGACAATGGCTCTAGAAAAATGCCGCCTAAAAGCTTCGGGATGCCTTCGAAAATGTTATGCTCATCTGCATGAAAATTCCTATCCCATGCGTGGCGTGTATTTAGCTCAAGCAGGGTTTCAAAAAACTCCATACTATAAAGCGCTTCTTCATTGACATTTGCTAGCGTCTTGAAGCATTGAAAACGATAATCTTGATCGATAGGATCGACTATTTTAGCATCCCTAACTCTATTTTCTCTAAAATCAATGATAGGATTGTGAAAGCTGCTCCCCGCCCCCATCGTGATGAAAGTAAAACGATCATCTTCAATCCTCGCTAATAAAAAATGTGATTGTGTTGTCGAGTTAACCCACCCAAAGGGAAGCCATCCGCTTCTCGCTTGTTTAAATTTTTCCAGCAGAGCAGAGGCTGTAATTTTAATGTTCTCAGTACGCTCATTTTCTGTGATGCCTTCTCTTGCAAGAACACGCCGTAAATGATTATATTTTTCGATAATCTCCATTATTGAATCTAATTCTCTTGAATAAGTTTCAAGATTTAGGAGTTCTAAAGTGGAAAGCTCCAACCCTGCTAAATTCTGGGATTGTGCCTTAAGTATCTCACTGATATATTTTGCTGCTTGATAGGCGTTGTCCACTCTACCGATCGGAACTTCACCAATAAAGGCATCCCCTGCAAACAGGGCAAATAAGTCCCAGCTAATCTCCACATCCACTTGTTTTAATGGATGGCCATGATTTAACCATGAATTTTCATCAAGATGCTTATTTGACGAAAGCTGTGCTTCCTGTATTTCGTATGCTTTTTTTAATACAAGATTTTCCACGACCGACAAATCACTTTGCGGCAAGGACGGTAAAATCTTGTAACTTGAATTTAATTCAACAATTCTAAAAGTCATAACTGGAAAAGTATAATATATTATGTTATAATATTAAATATTTTTTAAGATCTTATTAAGATACAAAGCATTATTTCACTGAAATTACATATTATTAATTTTAAATATATTTATTAACTTAAATAAAACTACTAAATTACAGTTTATATATAATAATAGTAAAATCCAACTAAGTAGGTTACTATGTCAACGCCGCGGATTAGTGACTTTGCAGGGTACATTCCACATCCCCCTTCAAATCCCCAGCGTAATTTACCTTCTCTACCATTTGTATCCCCCCAGAGAGAGGAACCCCTCTCTCAAGAGGAAATTAATCTTCTATCAAGAGATATTGAACACTATTCTCTACTTAATACCCGGCATGAAACAACAAATTACTTAGGTGCCGAAGGTAATATAAAGGGTGGGTTGGAAAACAGCCCCTTATTTCTTAATTTGGCGCATTTATTTTCACATCCCTGGTTGAATCTACCCGGAATTAAAAGTCCCTCCGTACAAAGCGGAATTGGTATGGCACGGGCACTTTTTGCCCATTTTCCCACCGCCTTAAAAATTTTTGATAGTTTGGAAAAGATAGAGGCTCGCATAGATAAAACTAAGACGCTTGTCAAAAACTCGACCAACTTTAGCGAAATTGCCCATCAAATTAAACAAGCGGCTTTAGAGACCGCCCATGAGGTTAGATCTCTACCGCAAAATCAAGAATATTACATTCCGATCCAATATCATACACAGGGAGGGATCCATAAGATTTTTGTTAATTTCAAACGCATTGATAATGACAAATACGATGTTTTACTGTGGTCAACGGATCGAAACACACAAGAATATCAAACGATTGAAGTTGATAATGCAGAAGCTAAAAATTCACCTATTATCCACTTCACCTCTATCCCCTCCTCCTATTTATTTTTTAATGATGATGGCAAAATACGGTCAGATTTCTTTGAGGCATTACTACAAACCACTATCACTGACAACAAAATCGAATTAGATTTCATCACTAATGGAATTTTTAAAAGTTTTTGGCCCCACTATAACAACCAAGCTGATCAAACCGGAACATTTGTTACAGGTCAGAGGCCTTATGAGTCTAATTGGAATGTTCTTAAAACAATGGGTTATCAATCCTTTGCCGACAAAGAAACTTACAAAACTGCAAAAATACGCTTTCTCACCAAGGCCCTTATCGAAGTGTGGGATAAAGCCCATAACGTTCTAGCTGAAGACAACCCCGGAGCTGAGAATTGCAGACAAGTGTTAAAAGATTCAGCAAAACATTTGCAAAAGATGGTCTTCAAATACTTTGAGGCAGGCTATATCGACGAGGATGAAATCAAGCAAATTCGCGTCACTACACAGGATATTATTGAACGCATCACTGCGCAAAACAATGCGATTTCTGATCAGCGTCAAAGTAGTAAAACCCCTATAGACCCTTATGCAGTCACGCTTAATACACATAAAGATGCATCTCGAGAGGCTATCAATAGTATTAAAATTACCCGGGCAGCTCAACCTGCAAAAATTGCTGCAAAACCCCTTTTCACCTCTACAAGCTTTGTATTACCGGCCAAGCCTAAGGAGATTAAAGAATCCTTAGAGACCTTAGCCACAGCGATGAAAAGTGAGGGTGCTCTGCAAACTCCCCTAGCTTTAATTTCTCAGGTTGAACAAGTCGTCAGCACCCTTTCCCTTTTTGATGATAGATGGGCTCAACTAGATGCTGAGCAACTTGAAAGTGTTCTTAAAAGCTTGGATAGTCTGGGTGATGTGTATCAGCAAGCGCTTGTTAATACCAAATCGGTTACCCAATCCAAACATAGCGCCATTTTTGACAAGCTATATGCCTTAACCCATATTCTAGCGCTAAAATATGATTCCCTGAGCACCGTTAAGACTAATTTAAAAAATTATATTGTCCATTATGGTGCTCCTTCTGTAGACCAACCTGAAATCGAATTCGATCCCCATACAGCAGCAACTAAGCGTCAAGCGCAAGAATACTTCAAACAATGTGGAAGAAGTAGTATTGCTCACAGTATGAAAATTCACAGTGATCTGAGGAACTTACCGCAGAGCCTTTTTAATTTTGAAAACTCCATAGTATTTGCTGAGAACGAAGAAAATTCTCATGATGCAAAATTCTATCTTGAGTTAGCAGGTGGAGATAGGCATAAGGCCCTGCAATATGCAACCAATGTTAATCCGGAAAAAAGAGGATACTATTCCTACTATTCCTCCCTTTTAAACTCCAAAACACCCCACATCCACCATCTTCGCAGCGCTGCTATGCGCAGCCAATTTTTCCAACATCAAAAAAACTTTAGATTTGCCTCTGATAAAGCCTCTTTTTGGGAAGCAAAAGTGGAGAGATCGTCCCATTACAAAACCGATACAATTTCTTATTTTCTTGCAGCTTTGAATAGCGAGAATAAACCTACAGAAATAGGAAAGTTCCAACAACCTACAGCATCGCCTGAACATACTTTTCCTTTGGATTACTATCGAAGCCAACTCATTAAAGATAATACATTCCGTAGAAAGCTCAATAAAACAGAAAACGAAACATTAACCAATAAAGAGACTGAAAAATTATGGGCCAATACTCCCTATACACCTAGGGATTTATTATTATGTACTGCAGACAGGCAACTTCTGCCGTTTCAGTTGATCGAGCATTTTACCAGACACATTGCCGTTCTCACCTCAAATCAAGAGCAGGCATTATTTGAAACGCTTTTCTTCCGCACGTACATCACCTCAGATCCGATGAGACATGATATTTCCGTTCAATACAACAATGCACCATTCCTAAGTGAAAACCACTATGATCCTACAGGCCAGCTTCTTGAGGATGAGCTCGCCTTGCAAGCGCGATGCAAACAGTTTATTGAAAAAGGCTTGGAACGGTATGTAGAGTTGCAGTATAAAAAAAGACCCGTCGTCGATGCTGCCCTATTTTTTGTCCGTTTTGGTGCCAATCTGCATCAAAGAGGGGTCTATGATGCAAAACCGCTGCTTGCATTAGTCAATCAATGGCTGGAATTAGATGACTTAACCCCTAATGAAAAATATGCACTGCACCAACACCGCCTTTATCTTTATTCTGTTCTAAACTCTAATCAGATAGGAAATGCTTTAGAAAGCTGGTATTTCCTAAATAAAGAATCCCGCAGCCACGAATGGACCCATCCCTATCTTACATCCGAAACTCAAGCTTATGCACAGTTATGCGTACAAAAAGCATTAGAAACGTTTGACAGTCCGCAATGGGAAAAAGTAGCTCAAAATATCCTCTCCCAAAATCATCTTCTCAAACAAGACACCTCCTTAACTATCAAATTTAATAGTCCAGGAATCCTAACTGCAACTACACCAAGCAAGGAAGAATGGAACTTCTACCTCTCCCAAGGGATGTTAAAACTTTTTGAAAATACACTCACAAAACAAACCGGGAATTGGGACAAATCCGACCTAGAATGGGCAAAGGAAATCCTAGGAGAAGATCCCTCTGCCCAGCTCACTCATATCGGATCAACTTCAAGATATGTCTCAAAAAAACTTGGCCCCATCCTATTCCCTAACAATTCACCCGGTTTATGCACCCAAAGGGAAATCAATGGTTCATGGTATCAGTATTTACCCTCTCATAAAATTAAAGAAGGTAATATCCCTAGCTCTTTATTTAGAAATACGACGGCCTGGGTAAGTCTTAACACTCCACGAGAGGTCATTTACTCATCGAAAGAAAACGGAAACCCGCTTTATGTGCAATTAAGTGACGGTACAATTCACCCAGCTCATGACAGATCGATCACGTTGCACCCCTATATGCCTAAAGAAATGGGACAAGGCCTAGATCTTATTGAAGATCCCGCATACATATTAGTGGAAGAAAATTCTGAGGGAGAAATCACTGGGTACAGTCTACCGCGCTTCAATGCGCGCTTCCTAGTGAAAGATAAAGAAATTGTCCTTGAAAGCCATCCTCATCTAGTTCTCGCTCCTCTTAGGCAAAATGGTTTGCTGTATGGGAACAATAACTACCTAGTTTTGATCAATAAATATGACGGCTCCTCCAAAATCATGTGTTCTAACCGCAAGATCGTTAAAAGTAGAGGTGAGAAGTCCGCCCATATTTCGATCCGCCGCCCCGACAGCTCCTCATTTATCTTCTTCGACTATGCCAACGGAAGCGTAAAACCTAGGACACTTTCTGAAAGGGTTATTTTATCGAATATTCTGTTAGGGCAAGAGGAATATTTGAAAGCGAAAACGCTCCTGGATTCTATCGAACCGACAGAGAACGTAGACATTCTAAGTGCCTATTGCTTGGAGAGAATCATCACATACGCAGAAAAATACGATTCTTCTGTGGAAGCTGCTGCTATAGGGCTTAAAGCAAATTATCTTCTAAAGAATGCTGTATCGGAAACCCTCATTCAAACTTATCTAAGCAATATAAAACGGCTTTCTACACAGCTAGAGCTTCCCAAAGAAATGGAATTAGCTCTTTTGAGACTTGCTAAATTCATTCGCAATACAAATCTCGATAAAATTATTAAAAATCGCAAAGAGATCTTAAATAAGAAAGTGCCTTCCAAGCAAATCTCCTCTTTACCAAATATCCAATCCCTGGCTGATATCAATACTCCTTCTATCCAGAGGCATTTTAATGAAAGCTTATCCACTCGCTATGGAACACATCAACAAACGCAAAATGCTGAACGTAAAATTCAGCAAATACTTAATTCCTATGACTTTATTCCAACATTAGAAAACCCTGAAATTTCCTTCGAGAACTACTTACAGCCATTTATTTTCACAAACACCCTAGCCCAAGCTCATGGATGGCAGACATGGAAAAAAATGTTTTACTCGGCATACCTCATCGCAAGAGGCAATGTCCAGGGTAATTCCAAGTCTCAATCGGAAGCCGAGAAAAAAAGGCTTGCCTTCAGGCTGCAGTTGTGGGGGGCAAACTCTGACAATTTTAAAAATGAGATTGACCGAGAGCTTTATGCATACCTTCAAACCGCACTGCAACCCAATGCCATGGTTCCTGACGCCGTGACGCCTGTAAAAACCTATTTTGACGAGAGGGAAAGTAAAGCAGAAACGATCTGGAATTTTATTTATAAACTAAACCAAGTAGTAAAAAACAACGAAGGTATAAATCAAAAAAAAGGCTCCTCGCCCTTAAGCCCAAAGTGGGCAGAGCTCCAAGGTCCTCAGCTGCCCTATAAAACATTGAAAAAAGCTCCCAAAAAGGTGCTGCGTCCTCAAGATAATGACTTAACATTCCCTATTCAACCTTCTGCTCTGGCATCTCTTCGGGAACAGTTCATCCCTCCCCTGCCTGAACAAAATAAAGTAAAGCGGCCTGAACCTACCCTCTTCAGTCCCCCTCCTATCACGGATCCATCAGAAGAGGTACTGGAAGAGTTAATTCAAACCGCTTTTGACGAGTTCAATCCTGACTATATCGCCGGTATCGAAGAAAATGCAAACCAAGAGAACAAGCCGATAGAGCCTGAGGTTAGCCCGGATCTATTCTCAAAAATGGCTACTGTTCTCACTGCAAAAGAATCGGAGAATACAAACCGCTCTGAAACCCTCCTCAATTTAGCCAATAAAACGATAAATGAATTCCAACGGTCAAAACGCGAAGCCGAATTCCAACGTCCTTTGATCATGGAAGACCTCCATCACCTCTTCAACCAAAAGAGCCGACAACAATATCTAAAAGCGAATCCAAACCTCACTGAAAATGAAGTTTCCCAGCTTTATCAAATGACCGCTGAACACCTTCAGGCCAGCATCGAGATCCGTAAGATTAAGGAACTGATGGTACTCGGCTCCAAACTAACTGCAGAAACGGATAACAGTAAAAGACAGGACCTTCTGCGGGAAATACGCGCCCTTATGCGTCCTCTCAAAGAGATCTATGACCCACAGAAACTCCCTACCGTCCTGGTTTTTGACTACATGAGCAAGATGACTCCCCGCCCCAAACAGGTCTTCTTACTTGAAAAAATGTCTAAGCTTGATAAAAACGGTAAATATGTTAACCGCATAGTACAGCTGATCATGGGAGGAGGTAAAACAGCCGTTCTCTCTTCCATCCTCCTTTCTCAAGCTGCACGCTCCGGCCGCCGCGCCATCCTAATCGTTCAGCCGGAACAGTTAGGATCTGTCAAAGCAAATTTGAGGAAATCTCAGCGCCAAAACTTCAACCAGGGAGTAATCTCCCTAGAATATCCCCCTGACAAGCTTAACTCCGTTGCAGTCTTAAATGAAATCATCCAGAGAATGAACGCAGCGGAAAAAACCGGCGATGTCATCTTAATGACTCCACAGCTCATGGAATTCCTATGGGCTTACCTCAAGAAAGAAAGTTTAGAAGCTGCCTACTCAAATGAATCCATTGAGCTGATGGCTGATATCTGCAATAGCCAGCGCGAAAAAGGAGATGCTTTAGGCGATGAAATAGACCAGCTATTAAACCTAGGATATGCCGTCGACATCCCCGGAAACGAACCGCAAAAATTAAAACATGAACGAATACTCCTTGTAGAGCAGATCTACAAGTATTTTAACTCAGACAGCCTACAGATTCCTGATGAAAACGGTAAATTAACTTCCCTAAAAGAGTGGATGAACCTTAAAGAAAACAAACAAAAAGGGCTTTCTCCTTCACAATTCAAAAATATTTACTCTGTGATAGCGCAGGAATTGGCCAACTCATTCCCTTCGATGCGGCTCCACCGCCATCCGGATCTTCATTCCGCCTTCATCCGCTATGCCGTCAACTCCATCAATCCTGAATTACAGAGATATGTGGATAATAGTGACAAGTATCAAAAAGAAATAGAACAGCTTAAGGGTACAGAAAAAGATGACTTCCTCTTTCTGCAATACTTTAAAAAACTTAAAAATTCTAAACGCAGCGAAGAAAGGGAAGCTGCGGACGAAATAGCTATTGTACGCCATCTCTATAAAGATATCCTCCCCACAGCTTTTGCTGAAGATGCCGGACGCAACTTCGGCCGCTTGGGAATAGATATTGTCCCCTACGAAGGTGCAGGAATTCCTGCCCTTACCGAAATAGGCTACCACTACCGCAAGCTTGTCCTCTGGTTCCAAAACCTCTTCGGATTCCCTCCAGGCAAAGACCAGCTAATATTCTTCACGCAGAAAATGCGCCAAAAAGCCGAGCAGGAAGTCCTTAAAACAAAAAAACTACTCAACGATACTCCATCAGGGGTAGAGTATTTTGAAGCAACCGGCATCCGCCTCTCCGAAAGCGATAACCCCGCTGCTATGGATGCTGCAGTTAAAAATGTGCAATCAGATCCTTTGCGTTCAATACGCATAGAAAGGGAAATAGCTGCTGAAAAGGTGACTTATTTTCCTGAAAGGTATACTGCCAATGGGCTTACACTTGCCTGGTTGTTTAATAGCTTCCGTGGATTTTCAGGCACACCCTGGAACTACCTAACCTTTGCCAGTAAATTAGTCAAAAACATTCTCCTGGATGTCGGGACCGAAGGCTCTATCATTGACAAACTTTTCCGTCGCGAAAGCAACGGCGAAGTGCCCATCCATGAAACGACAAATAATGATCCTGAATACATCCTAAATAAAATCGTTACCAACAACCCTAATAAAGAAAGGATTGTCGGCTTCCTCGATGCGTCGGCACTCTCTAAACATATTCCTTCTAACGATGTTCCGGGAAGGATTTGGAAATTCTATAACCCCCGCCCTGAAAAAGGATCCGAAAAAATTCCGGAAAGACCCATTAAGAGGCCTATCAACCATATATTCTATCTCCATCATCCCGGCGGCAACGGAACTCCCATTCCCTGTGTGTATTCAGAAAAGGCTGACGGAACCTCTGTCAGGACTTTCCTAGATGGAACGCAACCGGAAGACTTCCAGAAAGCCAATGTCGACATCAATGCCTGCTTTTTCCTTATCAATGAGAAAGGCTGCACCGGCACAGATGTACCACAACCCGATGATGCCATTAATATTCTCTCTGTGGACTATATGATGCTCCGACGCACCTTTTTTCAGTCCCTTTTCAGGCTGCGTCAAATTTTGAATAAAAATCAAAACATCGAAATCGTCCTCAATACTTCTTCCATGCCTAAAATGGATCAGAATGGAAAAAACCTGCGTGCGCAAATGAATACCTTTATCAAGAATCAAGCCATTGAACTAGGAAAAAGGATCGATGAGGCATTCCAATATAAAGCGGATTTCATCCTCGAAAGCACCATCATGGAGCATTTTATATTAGGACCTAGGGCACGTGGAGAACATATCGACTTACGAGAAATCAAACCCTATCAAGAATTTTTGCGTACAACTGTTCAAGATAAACCCAGTGAGGATTTCGGCTCCCTTGAATACACTGTCGATACCAAAGAAGATTTGGTAGGTTACGCCAATGATAAACTAGCAAAATTAAAAAAGATTCCCGGTACTCCCCAAGGGCTCATAAAAAAAATCGAAACCCAAATAAAGGAACTTATTGAAGAAATCAATGCATCTAAACATTTAGCCGAGAAAAAAACCGCAAAAGATATGAAGGGATTAGGCGTACAAGTTACCGTGGTGCAGCAATCAAGCCGTACAGTAACCACAGAACGTACAGTAGAGGTTAATCAGGAAATCAAAACAGAGCTCAACCGCTACAATTTCCCAAAAGAGGAGAAACCTGCCGGTGAATTTGAATGGACCCGAGAAGACATTTTAGCATTCCTAAAAGACCCTCTGAAATCTGCTAGAGTAATGTCGCTGCATGATGCTTTAGATAGAGATAAAGCGCGTTTAAGTTTCAGCTACGAACGTCCCTATAAAAATATTTTCGGTAATCTTCACTATGCCACAGATAACTTTCTACACACTCAAAGCAGCATTTTGCCCATCTTCCACAACTCCTTTAAAAGATTTCAGCAAATACTCTTCATTGAAACCAGAACAGGCATAGTCTCTGTTCAACTTTCAAAAAAAGAAGCCGGTCAATTTATCAACCTTCTACGCCACAGCTCAAGCTATCAGAATGTATGGCTTGTCGACTCCAACGGACAATCTTATTATGATAATCCCCGTCCCCTGCCCAACAATCCCGCCATTCGCCAAACTCTTGTTGAAGTGAACGCCTCTAATGGGAATATGGCATACCTCGATGCCAACGAAGAAGACACAAGCATATGGCTGAACACAGAATGCACTCACGAAAAGCCCTGCACCTGTTTTGATACAAAACAAAAATTTGTCGCCCTGAAGGTGCTGAATACACCCCTTCAAAACGAATTATTTGTTAAATCGGACATCTTCCATCCCAACCTTGCGGCCCTTAAACCCGGCGGAAATGGAAGACTACGCCTTAATCCCGACTCCATCGCAGAACTTGACACACCTGAAGAGATCGAACTCCTCCAAAGGGATCAAGTCAACCACCTATCTTCTTCCCCTATTCTAAATCTTAAAGAACTTCAAACCTATTATCTTAAGGAACAGCAGATCGGCTGGCTACGTAAACCGGAGCTCATTGCCACTCTCACCCCTCAGCAGTTTATCCACCTCCACCCAGACCAAATGCAATGGATACACCCCAAACAAGTTCCTTGGATCGGCAATGATGAAAAACGCCTCCATGCGCTTATTCCTCCTTTACTCGACTCTCTAACAAGTATCCAGCTCACGCATATTCTGGACGAGCAAGTTGAGGAAATACAATTAGAAAAAACCCTCGAATTGCTCAATGATCAGAAAATAAAATTCATCACTCAACCGCAAGTAGCTTTGATCACTCAGGAAAAAGAACTGAAAAGAATCCCTGAAAAATGGAAGTGGATTACCCCTGCACAAGTGAAAGCAGGAATAGTGACGGACGACATGATCCCCTTCCTTGAAATCGCTGAATCTATACAAGCCCTTCCTATAGACAAAATGCACCTAGTTCCAATAGAACGTCGTCATCAACATATTTCTGACGCACAACTACAAATTGTGCACACTAACCTCACTGTTTTCAACTCCCTTGACAAAAGCCTTATTCAACGCATTCATGAAACTGTAGCAATCCAAGCTTTAACAAAAGATTTCGTTCCACATATGTCTCCTCAGGACTACGGCAAGCTTTCAGAACACCAAGTCAAACAATTGGAAGATGCTGATGTATTGAAAAAGTTACCGCAACATCAAATAACGCATGTGGCAAACGAACAGATCCAACATCTTGCCAAATGGCAGCTTACTAGCCTTAACGAAACCCAAGTACTTTCTATTAAAGATCAACATTTTTTCTGCTACTTAAGCAACGTAGGCCTGGGGTATCTTACCCCCGCTCAAATCGCTCTCATTACGGATCGGAATATCATGGCATCCGTCATCCCAAAGCTTCCTCCTAAACAAATAGAACTACTAAATGCAGACCAAATTAAATTTATCAAGGATGATAACCTACCTGACGTTCTTAAACTTAAAAACGACCGTTGGAAAGACTTGTCCGAAGCTCAATTAGATAATTGGCGCATCCATTATGATGTAGCACGCAAAGTCCAAGACATACCTTTTTTTGATTTCATTGATTTGCCCAGCAAACTCCGCTCTAAGGGCGATGGCATACAAAATTTCTTTGCCTTCCCCTATAGAACCATCACCGGACTCATTAGCGCTGCATTCACCACCGTCACTCTTTTCACTCCCATTTTCTGGCTGCGCAATTACTATACCCAACCTCTTTGGAACTTTATCAGTCGCCCTGTCAGAAGGCTATTTTCTTGAAATAATGCTTAGATTTTGGCAACTTCTAGCACAAAGTGCCATTGCCTATACGGCATGAAAATTTTCTGTCTTCAAATGCATATCCCCAGAGTCACCCATGAGCAAAATTAAATCCGTTAAAGCCATAGAAATTCTAGATTCCCGCGGCTTCCCTACCCTCAAAGTTACCGTAACTACCGAATGCGGTGTCTCAGGTTCTGCCTCGGTTCCCTCCGGCGCCTCTACTGGAGAATTTGAAGCATTGGAGCTCCGCGACAATGACGCAGGCCGCTACAGGGGCAAAGGTGTCCTTAAAGCCGTTTCACATGTCAATGGCCCCCTCGCCCAACTTCTCGTCGGCGAATGTGTCCTCGATCAAGAGAAACTGGACCGTCTCATGATCACTACCGATGGAACCGCCAACAAGGAAAGACTAGGTGCTAACGCCATCCTCGGCGCTTCCCTAGCCATCGCACGGACAGCTGCCCATACACTCAAGACACCCCTCTACCGTTATATCGGCGGAACGTTCACCTCCCTCCTTCCTTGCCCTATGATGAACATCATCAACGGCGGTGCACACGCTGACAATAGCCTAGACTTCCAAGAATTCATGATACGCCCCGTCGGCGCATCCAGCTTCCGCGAAGCGCTGCGTATGGGGGCAGAGATCTTCCAATCGCTAAAACAACTCCTTAAAGCCGAAGGGCACGTCACCGCCGTCGGCGATGAAGGCGGCTTCGCCCCTAACCTCCCTTCGAACGAAGCAGCGCTCGAAACCATCATCCAAGCCATAGAGAAAGCCGGCTACCGCCCCGGAAACGATGTCACCTTAGCGCTTGACTGTGCTGCATCTGAGTTTTTTGACAAAACCAGCGGCAAATACATCGAAAAGAAAAAGAAAGCCCAAGGCCAGGAATTTCAAGAACGCACCGCAGCAGAACAGATTGCCTACCTCGAAGACCTCTGCAAAAAATTCCCCATCGACAGTATCGAAGATGGCCTCTCCGAACACGATTGGGCAGGATGGAAACTTCTAACAGAAAAAATGGGTAAGAAAATCCAAATCGTCGGCGACGACATCTTCGTCACCAACTTAAAATTCCTCGGCAAAGGCATCGCAGAAAAATGCGCCAATAGTATCCTTATTAAGCTGAATCAGATCGGTACCTTAACCGAAACCCTGGAAGCGATCTACATCGCCCATATCCACGGTTATACTACGGTTATTTCACACCGCTCCGGCGAAACAGAAGACTGCTTCATCGCCGACCTCGCCGTAGCTACCCGCGCCGGACAAATCAAAACAGGATCTCTCTCCCGCACTGACCGTATTGCAAAATACAACCGCCTCCTCGAAATCGAAAATGAGCTAGGCCAACTAGCAAAATACGTCGACAGCAACCCCGCCTTCATCACCGGCAACAGCGCCGGCGGCTGCGGGTCAAACTGCCATTGCAAATAGACTCGCTATTTTCTTAGGTGCGCTTTGAATAAAGCGCACCATTTTGCAAAATATTTTCTTCTGCTATAACAATGCTTATGAATTCTTCACCCCCCCAACGCATCCTTTTAAAATTATCCGGCGAAACCCTTATGGGTTCAGAACCTTTCGGCATCCAACAAGACGCCTGCCACACTCTAGCCCTTTCCCTTGCAGAACTTCAAAAACAGAACCTTCAAATCGCTCTCGTCATTGGCGGCGGCAACATCTTCCGCGGTATTAAAATTACCGGTAAGGGCCTCCCCCGCGTCCCCGCAGACTATATGGGTATGCTCGCAACGATGATCAACGGCATCGCACTCCAAGAAGCTCTCCGCAGTATAGGCTGCGACGCCATCGCAATGAGCGCTCTGGAATGCCCTAAAGCTATCACCCCCTACGACCTACGAAAAGCGCAAAATTTCCTTCAAGAAGGAAAACTTCTTATATTTTCCGGCGGCACAGGCAATCCCTTCTTCACCACCGATACCGCCGCCGCCCTGCGCGCCTGTGAAATTGGTGCCCATGTCTTATGGAAAGCCACTAATGTCGACGGTGTCTATCCCGCCGATCCGCGCACTCACCCTGGTCTTGAAAAATACAGCCAAATTTCTTACTCCGAAGTCCTTGCGCAAAAACTGCAGGTCATGGATGCTACTGCTGTTATACTATGCCGCGACAACGGCATTCCTATCGACGTATTTAACAAAGCATTGCTCCGCGATCGACAGTTCCTCTCAAAAATGGCTCAAAGCACCTTAGGAACACGTATCGCCGGAGATTAAGGAGTACTTATGGGTATTAAAGAACAAACAGAAACCCGTATGCTAGCAGCTATCGAACATCTTAGAAACGAACTGCACAGCATCCGCACCGGACGCGCTAACCCCGTCATGGTGTCCAACGTTAAGGTCAATATCTACGGCGCTGAAATGCGTCTCCATGATATCGCAGGGATTACAGCACCGGAAGCGCGCCAGCTGCTGATCTCTCCCTATGACCAGACATCCACCCAACCCATAGCAAAAGCTATTCAGGAAAGCAACCTAGGCTACATGCCGCACATCGACGGACATATTATCCGCATCAATATCCCCCCGATGGACGACAACCTGCGTAAAAAAATGATCAAAACTTGCCACGAATACACAGAGCAAACTCTTGTTGTTATCCGTGGAGAAAGACAAGCAGCAAATAAGGCCATCCGTAAAGATAAAGACGATAAAAAGCTGCCGGAAGATTCAGCAAATAAGCTGGAAAAAGAAGTTCAAATTCTTACAGATAAGTACTCTAAAGTAGCTAAAGAGCTATGTGACTCTAAAGAACAAGAAGTTTCTAAGATATAGCTTGCGAAAAAATCAGAGCACTCTGTATATTTGAGCCATCCTTTCTGAGGGATACTGCGAGAGCAAGTGTCCCCTAGATATGGCCCCATCGTCTAGCCCGGCCTAGGACACCGGATTTTCATTCCGATAACAGGGGTTCGAATCCCCTTGGGGTCATTCATATTGGGTCTTTAGCTCAGTTGGTTAGAGCACCTCACTTTTAATGAGGGGGTCGTCGGTTCGAGTCCGCCAAGACCCAATTTTTTCTTAGGGACAATGAACTCATCATTGTCCCTTGTTTTACTCAATCTTCAAACACGATAACTCCCCAACATCGCATAAGGTTCATAATAATACTCCTTTATGCTGCGAAGGGTAACATTTTTCATTTGTTAATAAGACAAATATTTAATCGCTTAGCAAGAATATCGCTTACATCTTTCATATTTTTTTAAATAGAGTTTACTCACGGTATAATTTGTAATATTTCTCATAGCCTACGCCTATAGGTGGTTGTTTCTTTGCTCCCTTTGACAAAAAGAAATCAGCAAGAGTTATATTTTCTTGCAAGACCGCCATTTGAAAAGGGGTCAAACCGCTCTTATCTTTGGTGTCAATATCAGCGCCAAAAGTTACTAAAAGCTTAACGATCTCATTTAAACCAGCTTTTACAGCTAATTGTAGAACTCTATGCCCGTTTAAAGTTTCATCATTTGGATTGCTTCCATTTCTTAACAAGGCTTTCACGATAGCATATCCCTTTTCTCCCTGTATGTATGTTCGGTAGAAGCTATTCTTAATCAGCTCGCTAAGATTCGGGTCGCTCGCTCCTAGCATCTTCATAAAATCAACTAAAGGCACATAATCACCTTTGTCAGCGCTCTTAAGTGTTTTAATATAGTCTTTGCGTACAACACCTTCTTGATTCAAAAGACTTGGCCATATGGGATATTGACATCTGAAAGCAAGAAGAAAACGATCGGCGATTAAGCGCGAAAAGCGCCCATTACCATTCTCAAAAGGATGAATAAAAACTAAGCGATGATGAACCCTTGCAGCCATCTCCAAAATGGTAAGTTCAACAGGATATTGCGACCAGGAGGAAACTTCTAGACAAAGCTCTGCAAGCTGTGTAGGTATCAAACTGGGATTGATACCTATGGATGTTATAGATTTTCTGTATACTCCAGCCCACTCCCATACATCTCCAAACATAACTTGATGAATGGCTTTTAATTCCTTCACTTGAAACCAGCTTTTTGGATCGCCAACTACTCCTCGCAGATATTTTCTTTGTGCATTCATGATATTTTCCGCTTCCACTCTATTGAGATCATTTAAATCCTGAACCCAAACAGGGATGAGCCCACTGCAATCACCTATTGAAGTGGCTCCTACTGGAAATTCAAAACGTTCAGGCATTTTCATCCCATAGTTTAGAATTTGGTCCTTGCAGAAGCCCTTCTTCTTCTTGTTTTATTAGTTCTGCAATAAACCTTGAGTCAGGTTGTTGGTCTTCTAAATTCATTGTTCCTTTAAGGTAGCGTACCTGCTTTTCAGCCATTTTTCTTGCTTGCTTACGCCGAATAGCACCTACCGAATCTTGTAGAAGAGGAACAATCACAAGATCACATGAAATTGCGCCTAAAATTTTGTTCAATGTTGACAGATTGGCATCTCTTTCCCCTTGTTCAATGCGGGAGATTGTAGACTGGGGAACTCCAGCTCGCTTTGCCAATGCCTTCTGCGACATCCCTAACTGTATACGAATAGATTTAATAAGAGCTCCAATCGTAAGACCTCTAACTGCAACCTTTGTTTTTTGAGCAGCTTGCATAATTTCTTCAATAAGAAGCTTTTCTGAAGCAGAATAGGATTTCATAAGTTTACCTCATATTTTATATGATAGCGTATACGACATAAATTTTAATATAAAATATGCCTATTTGGCATATAAATTCATGTAAAATATATCACAAAAGCTGTATATTACGAGATAAGGAGCTGATTTGAAGCATTCCAATAAATAAATACCCTCAAAATGAAATATTTATTTATTGGAATTCCTGGGTATTTTTTAGGTTCATAGATTACTTCTTCGGGGTTTGGTAATCTAACCCATAATGATCGCTATATCTGCTCAACTGTAGGAAGAAAATAATGAGATTTCTCATTTTTAGTATTTGTTTAGGAGTATTTTGCATGCAGGACGCCTTTGCCCTTTCCTGGTGGGACATGACGCCATTGGAAGTTCGCGAGAGAATCAATCAGGGAATTATGAATATCGAAGCACCTATACCTACAGTTTGGGCTATAGAAAATCGAATTATAGTAAATGATTCAAGATCTACTCCAATGCGTATTTATTTACCCAATAAGAAGAAAGATCTTCCAATTGTTCTTTTAATACATGGGGGAGCTTGGGTAGCAGGTAATCTTGATACTCACGACAATTTGGCAAGGTATTTATGCTCACAAGTTGAAGCTGTCGTAGTTTCAGTAGGGTATATGAATGCGCCCGAAGGAAAATTTCCTCTGCAGCTACAGCAAAGCTTAGATGCTTTAACTTGGATAATTAGTCATGCAAATGAATTCTCAGCCAATTCCTCAAAATTAGCTGTTGTGGGTGATAGCGCAGGAGGCAATATGGCGGCTGCTCTCTGCATAATGGTAAGAGATCAGCAAGGACCGAAAATTGATTTACAAGTGCTCATCAATCCGGCTCCAGACTTGCGATGTAATGGCACAATTGATCGCCAAAACGATTGCCTAGATATATTAAGATGGCAAGCTAACCAGTATTTGTCAAATTCAGAAGAAGCTAATAATGCTTACGTTTCACCCCTTAATGCTAGTGATTTACGTAATTTACCCCCTACATTAATGTTACTTGCTGAAAAGGATGAATTAAGGCTAGATGGCGAGCTCTTCGCTGTAAGACTAAAAGAATCAGGCGTGCCTACTTTTATTCATTGTCAGACAGGAATTGGACATTTGGCCGGTCATGGAGCACGTGCTTCTTCACAAGCTAAAGAATCTCTTGATATTGCTACAACTGCTCTTAAGAACGCATTTCTATAAAATAAGGTTCTTCGATGATTTGCGTGGTGAATAAAATTTCTAATTCAAAAAAAGAGTTAAATAAAAATAGCATTTGTCACATCCTAAGCTCTAAGAGGTAAATGATAAACAGTTCGTATTAGAAGACCTCAAAGAATAACATCGTCTGAATATTCTTGTGGACGTCCCTTTTCACCCATATTGTGTTGTTCTGGCTCCGAAATTGGAATTGATTCCCGGGATTGAAGGGGCTGGCAGAAAGGCAAGCTTACCCAGACACGAAAAAAATCAACATTTACATTATTTATATAATTTTTTATACATGTTTGTCATGAAACGAAACCAGGTAAATATGTTTTCTCACATCATTTTAAGATTTGTTTCTGGTTATTTATTTCTCAGTTGTTTCTCTTTATATTCTTACCAGGCATCCTGGGAAACGCCTTCAAATAATAATACAAAGGCTTCAACTACGTCAACATCTGGATATAACGCTTCTTGGGAAACTTCCTCTCCTGATATCCCACCTTCTACCCACAATACATCCACAACTAATAATCAATCTAACACCTCTTCTAACTTAACTTCCCAAAATGGGTATTCGCAAGGTTATCCTTCAAGCCCATCAATGGCAGAGGTAGGTCAAAACGAAAGACAAAAACAATCGAGAACTTACTCTAAAACTGTACTGAAAGAACAAAAAAAAATTGGAAGCGAGCTTTATAGCGAATATGGCAGCGCCATGCACAGGCTTAGACTTCAAAACGAACTGACTCCGGCACAATGGAGGACGACTTTATTGTTTCATAGAGTCAGACTTCCTCTTACTGCGGATGATTACCGCAGCTTGGAACTGGTTTTGGGAGAAAAATAGATTTACTTTAACAAACTGACTCAAGATGCGTACATTACCTATGATGGGAGGCCTACTCCTTTTCTCATTTGCTCTCCTGCAAGCCGATAATAAGCAGGAAATTCAGCAGGAAAAATTTGATAATAATCAAATTTTATGGATTGACGAAGGATACGGAAACCAAAATAATCAAGATGCTTATATTGTCGATCTAAGTGCTGATTCTCCATCTGACCCTTTCGATGAAGAATCAAAGCAATTCTCACCTCCCGATGATCAACCAAAAGACAATAACATCAAAAAAGTAATCACTCTAGAATCCCAGCCTCCACCAAATATTGAAGAGAAAATTGAAGAAAGGTATCCAGTAATAAAAAATTCTAAAATTATAGGATCATGCGACGGTTTTGGAGATTGCGATAAGTCTATTGCTGCCAATAGAAGCCTGTCACGAGATGTTGAAGCTGAACAGATACAAGAAAGCTTGCAAGCTTTGGAACAAGAGATTGTTGCTCTGCAAGAAACGATTGAAGTGTTATCTACACAGCCTAGCGAAGAAAGTGAAGCGCTTTCAAATTTTTTAATTAAAGGTTCTGCTTTTACAAACTACACAATGCTTCACCGTCACAATGGTACTTTTGAAACCGGCTTAACTCCTTTGTTTCTATGGAGATATTCTGATTTCATTTTGTTCGAAATGGAGCTTGAAATAGGTCTAGGAGAAGATTGTTCCACCGAGATAGAGCTAGAATATGCTACTATTGATTACATCTTAAATGATTGCTGGACCATCCGTGTAGGTAAGTTTTTAACGCCTTTAGGTATTGTATGGGAAAAAATGCATTCCGAATGGATAAACAAGCTGCCCTTTTTGCCTCTTCCTTACGATCCTGAGGATCTGTCATTGATACCAAAAAGTGAAATTGGCTTGGATGTACGAGGAGCGCGTCCGCTTAATTTGTATTTCTCGTGTGATTGTATACCAGCCGTCGTTACTTATGATTTTTGGATTAGCAATGGACCCAGTGAAGTTGATGGAGACTTAGTCCTTGGTTGTAATTTTGAGGATAATAACCGTAACTTAGCCTTTGGTACGCGAATGGCTTTTCGTCCCCTACCTTTTCGAGAAATAGGTATTTCCGGCATGCGTGGACAGTGGTCAAGCAATAGTCTGGCCGATGATTTTACGACCAAAAGGCACCTTTATTGGAACGCATTAGTTTTGGATTTAAATTGGAACTTTAATCCGTATTTTAGAGTGATGGGAGAATATATTTGGACAAAAAGGAACCAAATTATCCTTCCTGAAGAAGAGGGAGATTCCCCATTCTATAGGAATGTCGTTGACAAAGGGTTCTGGATTCAAGCAAGTACATTGTTCGGATTTCTTGGTTGCGAATGCTATAATAGTTACGAAGCTGTAATACGTTATGCTGAAGTGGACAGACAGAGTCTTGATATTAATACAAGACGCTTATCATTAGGTTTCAATTATTATGCAACTAATAAGCTAGTTATTAAAAATGCCTATGATATAAACACTGGTCGAACAAACTGCGATAACCGCTATACAATACAGGTGGCGTATGGCTATTAAAATTTTTAAGAATACACTGCTATTTACGCATTTTCTCTGCATTTTTCAAGCATTTGTCCAAGGTCAACACTATGATGAAAGCAATGACAGAACAAGAATTCCCATTTATTTAATGGCTGGTCAGAATACAGGCAATATCAGAGACCTTAAATCTTTGTACGTTCAGAAGTGCAGCTCATGTCATTCTCTTTCTAAATCGAACTATGCAAAGGACATTTTGCCTAGCGATTGGAGGGATACTATCTCTAGAATGGCCGCTTTGAAAAATGCCAATATTTCAGGTACGGACCAAGAACTTATTTACGATTATCTTGTCTATGATTCTGCAACGAGGCGTAAAATAAAACTGGATCAGCAGGTTCTGGCACTGCCCCCCGCTCAACAAGAAAGCGAAAAAGCTAATATTATTGAAGTTTTAAGAAAATACGGACAGATGAACTAAGAAATTAAATTTATGACAATAGAACTACTTTTCGGCAAATTTCATCCTGTATTCGTGCACTTTCCTATCGTTTTAACTTCTCTCCTTTTCATCTGTGATATCATGGTCGTTTTTGGAAAATATGAATTTGAAAAATTCGGTGATTTTGTTCTGTTGCTAACAATAATATTTTTTATTCCCACAATTGCAACAGGCTTTATTACCTCTTTTTCCTATTCAGTAGAGGAAGTATTTTGGCATCAATGGATGGCTGTTATCTCATTTCTTTTTGCACTAATATTTTGTTTATGGCGCTTTCATCTATCAAAAAAACATTTACATAAAAAAATGAAATTGAATTTTCTCTTCAGCTTCATTCTGTTTATACTAATCTCTATTACTGGAGATTTAGGTGGTGTCATTACTCATGGTATTTCACCGTTCATAAATCTTTTTTGGCCAACGTAGAGTCAGTCATACCTCTACCCACAATCTTGCCGGATCTTACGATTCAAGATTAAACATTCTTTAAAGTATTCTAACAATCGAGTCTTATGCTTGCATCTTGTACGGAATAGGGACTGCACGCTGTTCTCCTAAGAAATCTTCCGTACCTACTTTACCTAATTCACCAGGGAATGAGGTATCGTCAGGAAAATGCCAATCGCAATAAGCAAAACCACATTCGATTTCAATAAAAGAGGGGGAAAGATGCCGCCCAAAATCAATTCTCTCTTGACTGTTCGGCACAAAGACTTCCTTCAAAGCCTTTACACGCACTTCTGATGTGATGATTTCAACACTTATTCCTCGTTCTGCGTCCTCTTTTTGATCATATTGAATGTTGCGGTTTAATATATCGTAAGCATAGGTTGACATGAACGGAACGACAACTATGATTTTTAACGGCTTTTCTACCAAAAGTCTGAAAGTTTGAATATAGGAATTTAGCTGTCTTCCACTGTAACTAGCATCTTCCAATAATACTAAAACATCCTCCTTCATTTTTTTCATATTTCCCCAACAAGCTGTAGGGGCTCCCACTCCAATAATTACTCCGCCACCATCAACCGAAAGTCCGGAAGTAGGCGCATAGTTTAAATGCGGAGAGGCTAATTCTGCACACCAATGGGAGCTTTTATTTTCCGATACTCCTACAGCATACGAAGGCATTCCTAGTTCTAACAAGCGGTCATTAAGCTTGCCTACGCATATTTCTAGATGAGTATCTAATTGATCCATAGTAAAATGCTGGATATTGTCCATCGCTTTACGGGCGATGCCCTTATATTTTTCCTCTAACGAATTCACATAGGCTGTTTTGACTTCTTCTCTAATCGGATAAGACCTTACCGGCCTGGCAGGATTTGCCCTAAGTTTAAGGTTTGAATTCCCAAGGATGGACATCTTAGCATAATGCTCATTGCATTCTTCCACTCGTCCTTCTTTTAAATGGAGTCTGCATAATCGCGTAGCAATTTTGATAATTTCTTGAAGATCTCTTTTACATTCCGGACTATTGGCTAACGTCCTTAGCTTATCCCTGACTTCTACAGCATCCAAGTCTTTACGAAGATGTGTGATAAAAAGCTGAGTCGGCACACTGTTCTCTGGTAAAAGCTTCATTTCATCTAATAAAACTGTAAAAGAACGGCTGATACATTTTTGTGCAGTACTTTCACATAACCACACCTTATATCCAAGGGAGCGAAAAAACCTTTCGATACAGCCTACTTGTCCCATGGAATCTTTGCCCGCAAGAAAGGACCCGTTTTCACCTAATTCTATATAACTAGATAAAGTTTTACTTAATGGATTCATTAATTAAACACCATTTTTTCAATAATAATGCATTATTTTAAAATATTAATATTAAGATTTTATAAATCATAATACTCCAAATAACAGCCCCTCTTGAAAATCTAGTGTGGTTAGCATTTACATAATTTTTTCTTTGACCTAACATGCGACTACATCTACAGAGTAGCCGCCATGACAGAAAAACCTCCTTCTGAACAACAGCCCGAAGATATCCTGAAAAACACACCCGAAAGACCTCTCGAGTGCAGCGAATGCCGGCGCGCCATACGGGTCCGCTATACGGAAGTCATCGGAGACGTCCTCTCTTCCATCAGCATGTGCTCTGAATGTCCCGAATTGGAAAAACGACTCCGTGGAAACAAAGGCGCAGCCTACGCCACCCCTCTGGAAGGCGGAACCGGTCTAGCTTGCGGCAACTGCGGAACAACCCTGGAAGCTATCCGTATCGGTACGCTCGTCGGATGCAGCAGCTGCTACGAAGTATTCGAAAACGTGATCATTGACGAGCTCTACCGCGCACAATCCATCCCGCCTAAACTTACATCCAGCAAACGCACCCAAATGCTGCACATTGGTCGCGCACCCGGTGAAAGCAAGGAAATGAGCCTATCGGTCCGTATTGTGGCACTAAATGAAGCTTTGAACGAAACCCTTGCCCGCGAAGATTATGAACAAGCAGCGCTCTTAAGAGACCAAATACGCGATTTGACCGAGAAAAAAGGGAATGATAATGTCCAATAACGAATTAGCCCCCTCTGTAGCCAAGCTGGTTTCTCCGTGGGACCACAATCAAAACACCGTACTTCTTGCTACGTCGCTCTCGTTGCAGCGCAATATAGAAAAATTTAAATTCCCCGGAAAAATGACGCCTGATAGACGTCAGCAAGTTGTATCTATAACTTCCAAAGGTCTGACAGACTCAGGAGCCCTAGACCAAGCTGTGCTGCTCAAAGGAGATGAGATCTCCCCCCTGGATAAAGAATACCTGATGGAGCATTTCCTTAGTTTGCAGTCCTTTCAGCATGCTCATGTCGGCGAAGGATTTGTCGTCGACAATACAGGAACATTTATCGCCTCGTTCAACCTCAATAACCACATCCATTTTACTCAGCTCGATACAGAAAATGACCTTGAAAAGGCATGGAATACCCTCGTCAAAATCGAATCCACTCTAGGTGAAGACCTTGGTTATGCCTTTTCGCCGAAATTCGGCTTCCTCACCGCAGACCCTCATCAATGCGGAACAGGCTTCAATGTATCAGCCTTCCTTCAACTCCCTGCCTTAGCGCAGACCAACGAGCTAGAACCTCTCATCAGAAAGCTGCAAGACGACCAGCTCATCGTAACGGGCATTCAAGGCAGCCCCACAGAAATCATCGGAGATGTCATCGTCATCCAAAACAATTATACCTTAGGCATCACTGAAGACAATATCCTTAGCACAATCCGCAGCGCCATCACCAAAGTACAGGTCCAAGAAAACGCCATACGCTTAAAGCTAAAAGAACAGGATAAACCGGAAATTAAAGACCACGTCGCCCGTGCTTACGCCGTTCTAGTCCACTCCTACCAGATTGAAACCATTGAGGCTTTAAACAATATCAGCTTACTTAAACTAGGGGTCGATTTAGGATGGATCAGTGGAATTACCACAGCAGAATTGAACCACCTCTTTTTCTCGTGCCGCCGTGCTCACCTCCTAGGCAAAATCAGCAGTTCCATCCTACCGGAGGAACTCTCGCATAAACGTGCAGAGCACATTCATAAAGCCCTTACTAAAATCACGCTAGGGATCTAATGACTACCTCAGCAATCAAAGGAGTTGCATTTGTAGGCGATCAGCAAATCCACAATGCAGACCACTTAGCTCCCATCGCCTTCATCATGGATATCCCGCTATTATTCTTAAGCGACAGCGATACTGAGCTCTGCACACCCTTATATCCTAACGTAAATATCCAAACGCAACCCTACGGATCTTTCGGCCCCGAAGAAATGATCCAGCTATATGACGTCCTGTTCATTTCAGATATCTGGCCACAAGCAAAATTTGAAAATACCTTCCGCGAATTGGAAATAGAATATAACAAACGCATGCGGCGTGTGTTCTGCCCCCATGGCTACTCTGATAAAAGCTACTACTTCAAAAATGCTATTTATGAAGATATTAAGCTGGTTTATGGAAGGAACCTACTGGACACCTTTAAGGATTTCCATGTGGATCACCTCCTAAAAGATTACGTTATCACAGGCAACTACCGCTATACCTATTACAAACAGAATAAGGCATTCTACGATCAAATCGCACAGGATAAGTTTACTTCTCAATTTGCCCGCAAACAGCTTACTGCCATTTACGCCCCCACCTGGATGGATATCCAAGATGCAAGCACATTTTTCGATGTATGCGAAACTATGCTCGACAATCTTCCAGCCGAGATGAATATTCTCGTTAAATTACATCCGCGGTTAGAACTACACTCAGATCCCGATAACAATATGGCTCCCCTCTATCATCATTTAATTGGGAAATATTCCAATAAGCCGAATATTGTTTTTATCGAAAATTTTCCGGTTGTATTTCCCCTTTTAAATGCCGCAGATATTTACATCGGAGATAATTCTTCCGTTGGATACGACTTCCTCGCTTTCAACAAACCGATGTTCTTCCTAAATAAATTCCGGCTAGACCCCCATACAGACCGCAATGCCACTCTATTTAAAACGGGAACAAATATTCTCCCTGAAAACTATCCCCAGCTTTATTCCATCATAGAAAAAAACCTTTCGACAGATCAGGTCACTTACGAACCTGCCAGAATAGCTCTGTGGGATTACACTTTTGGAACGGAACGCGCATTTGCACAAATACGTAACGAAATCAGCGCTTTAATTAAAACCCAACTTATTTAAACAAAGCCGAACTTGCAAATGGGTTTAAATCTGAAGGTACCGACTATCCCCTCCTTATATTCAAATTGCTATGGACACTGGAAAATACAAACCCTACAAAACCTGCTAACACATAGAGAGGAGTCTGTATAACCACCTTTTCTAAGCCTTTGTAAACACTTCCGATGGGCTTAGCATTAAAAAGTGCCGTAGCTAAGAAGTAGATACCTTTTACTAACGCCTGCAAAGCACGGCTTAAACCGCGTATGGGACTTATGAAATGGGCTCGTACTGGAGAAAGAACCAAGGATTTCTTACTATCCTTCACACTTAAAAAATCGATAAAGCGAGTTATATAGGCATTATTTTTAATAAAGTAGTCCTGCTGTTTACTATCATCGCTATGATAGCTTAAAGTAACATGTTTTACAGTAGTGTGAGGAGCCAATACTCCGGAAAGAGTGAAAATACTTCCGACTAAAATGTCCGCAAAAATTCCCTTCAATTGCCTTCCCGTAGCATAGAAATAACTAGACTTTAGAGTAAGGACAGTGATTGCTGCATTTTCCAGGACTTTTGGAACACGAGAAATAACAGAAGCACCTGTACCTACAATACCGTGTACAGCGAAAGAAACGCGCGCTTTAATGTTTCTTTTAAAGCAGGAAAACATTGTATCTAAATCATTGTCTCTCCATTCAAGATTCCGTTCAAGTCGGCTGCCCTCTCTTCCATTCAAAACACGGTCAATAGCCCATCTCGATCTTGATATGTATAATGACATAGTCCCCTCTTAATAATTGTAATCAGGATGATTTGCTTTCCAAGTATCAATCTTATTTTTTAGTTTTACGTCCGGAACAAAACACTCTTTATCAAAAGATGTTCCCCCATTAGGATTCTTGCCGGATAACAACGGTATCGTTGATCTATTTACAATAAAAATATTCTTCAAAATATCGGTTACAATAACGGGATCGCTCATTGGTTCGCCAGTAATAAAATCAATATATTCATCCGGCATACGGATAGAAAGTTGACTGATCGCATCACGCATCTGTTTGGCTTCTTTTAGTGCCGTTCTCACTTCATTTTTAAAACACTTAAAATAGGTTTTGATAAATCCGGACGTTTCTTCGTTTTTAAGAGCTTTTTTCAATTTAATTAAACCGCTGTCTAATAGCATTTCAGAAGCTAAAAGGGGAAGATGCGGCTTAAAGGCAGCCTCTAATTCTTTGACCTGGCGATTTATCAGTTTAATACTTAAATTACCCTTAGCTGCATTCCAAGCATCTATAAATCTATGTCTCAACCCATACTTCAATATGAAATCTTCTTTCTGTTCAACTGAAGCAAAGTAAAGATAGTCTGCCTGTTGATTCAATGACATCCCTTGCAAGCAATAATTAAAATGAACACTATCAAGATGTGGAATAAGGATTGCCATCTTGGACAGCGGAAGATAAGGCAAAAACTGCATCAATCTCTGTTTAACTAAAAAATTGGCAGCCACAATGTCTACAAAAGTTATCTTCGTAATGAAATCCTCTAACTCTTCGAATTTCTCTTCTACGCGTAGAGTATTCATTGCAGAAGCTTCTTCCAATTGCAGCTTGCGCAAGGGCAATACTGTATTAGAATAAACATGCTCTAAGCCTTCTTTCAACGAGAATTCACGACCTTGGAAATAAATTAACTTTCCCCTAGCCGTGGCCTTTATTCCCTTTGGGAGGGAAGCAGATTCCTGCATAATAGCTCTCACACCAAGGAAGGGCAGAAGTTCTCTTTTCTCCTGTCTATTTAAGGGTAGTGAACGTACATACTGTAATATATTGTCATTTGCAGCATCAAACAGCATTTTGGAAAGATCATTCCTCTTCCTGAAGAATTGAAAATAGGCCAAGGCTCTCTCACCTTGCAGCTTCAACCGCATCCAATCCAAAACTTCTTTCTCTCTTCGCAAATGCAATAACTTATTTACAAGAGGTACTTCCACCTTAATGTTGTGATGGGAAAAGCTACAAAGCAAAAGACTGCGCAAAATACCCGGATTGTCTTCCATCTCTAATGCAACGGGAAGAAGTGCTTTGATTTGGTCTTCCGTTATACCCCAGCCCTGCACAAAATTGTCTAAAGCCTCCGAAATATTCAAATAGACACAGAAATATAAAATATCTTCTTTCTTACTTACCGGAGCCAAGCTTACATAGCGTTTATCAATAGACGCCAAATAACAGAAGGTCGGGCTTTCACAACTTGCAGTAAGCCATCTAAGGGTCTCCCAAGGAAATATAGGTGTTATTTTTTTGAAGATGCTGCGGTTCTTATGAGTGATATGCTCAAATATTGTGGAGGGGGGGGTCAAACGGACAGCTAACCCTCCCACATTATCTTCATTGATATAGGGAAGTATAGCCTCTGCAAATTCATTATCATTGTTTAGCACCACATCAAAAAGAATGAATTGATTACCTCCGTAAATATTGATGACGATTTCTTTCTTTAGCGGTTCTGAACATAATAGGAACAATTTCAGACGTAACTCTTTGTATTTTGAAAAAGATTCGCACACAAATAAGCGCCTTAGAATGCCGTCATCCAGTAATTTCAAACTATTATATGCTTCAAGAATAAGGAGAAGAGTCCTCTCTGTATTTTTGGCGATCTCTTTACTAAACCAGCCTAAAGAGTTCTCGGTGAATGGAATATTATTCAAGACAAGCTTTAGCTTATTTTCGGATACTGATCCGAAAACTATACGCAATAAATCCGCTTCCCCTTCACTCAAAGCATTCTCGAACAATGCATCCACAAATAAATCTTCTTTTCCAAATATTTGGTCTAATCCGCTGACATAGGCCAACTCATTCCAAAGCTGAGGATATAATTTTGGATTACGAAAAAACACATTCGCCATCGAACCCTTAAGAAAAACCGAAAATTGTTTTTGCGCAATTCCTTTTAGAAACTCGTTCTTCAACCACTCATTCATTGCCTGCAATAGAAATGTAGCCTGAATGCCTGAAGCTAATCTTGCAATGATATGCATCTCAAAGCCTATCACATCTACCGCGAGGTTTTGCTTCAATTGTGGAGGCTGTTGCTGGTTTCTTTGTTCCAAAAAATGCTTTGGAGACTCAACGCTAATAAACTCTAAAAGATTTATTAATGCATCCTCTGCAAAATTAAGCCGGTCTAAAAGAAGGGTTGAAAGCTCTCTATCACGCTTCAAACAAGCACAAAGTAAAAGAATCTGTAAAAGACACCGTGGGAAAGTCTTAATTGCCTTCTGAATGAATTCAACTCCCTGCACAATCCTAAGAGAAAGAAAAATATCTCCCCAATACATCTCCAACCCGGGAACCTTCTTATCGGGATGTTTTATTCCGAAATAACTTCTAAGCTCTTCGTAAAACTGTTTCTGCTTTTTTTTCTCTCCAATTTCTAAAAGCATTTTTTGTGCTGAAAAATCATGCAACAAAAATGCATACCGTAAAAATTTACAAATTAGATTTACAGGATAACTTTTCAATTGAGAGACCAGAGCGAGGTCAAAACAGAAGAAGGGAGTATTTAAACTTTTCCTTAGAAAATATTTTATATAACTATTTAATTCTAACTCATCCAGACAAAGAAAAATACAAGCGTTGATAAACTGGCTGTCAAAATTATTCCCCTGCAAAAGGTCTTTTAAAAGCTGAAGGTCTCCGCTAAGCATACAAAATCTTATGAGCTTTAACATCTGGTCACTATCAAGCAAGCTAGCAAGAGGAGAGTGAGCCTTAAGGGCTCTTGATATTAATTCAGGGGAACCGTTCTTTAGGAAAGTTGTAACACCACCTTGCATCTCTGTCAGTATGTTACTAAAAAGCTGCTTCCACTCCTCACTCGTATCGATGTTGACCTCATCAAAGTAGCTTAACACAGTTTTATCTTGTGAGTCGGTCCTATTGACAACCTCTTCCTTCTCTTCTATAGGCAAATGCGAACAAATCCAAGTTAACGCCTTGAGTTTCTCAAGACGGCTGCAATCTGACTTGATCACTTCAAATAAGACAGAAGGCATGCTTGCATACTCTCTACGCAAAATAAAGCAATGCATTGCTGTTAATACTTCTATAAGGGCTTGCTGCCGTTTACCTTCTTCCTCCGCACAATAGGTCACTCCTGAAATCAACTGCGTAAAAAAATCGATACAACCAAAGACTTCTTCCTTTCCGACACACTTTGACAAAGGCAAAAACTCTAAAGGTGAAGCTCTCAACTTCTCCTTAAATCCGGGACAATTGAATACATATTTCACTAAGCTCAAATAGTGTTCGATATTTCTAAGGAGATAGGCTCCGTCACTACTATTGAAGATGTTATATATTTCGAAAGGAACAACGACATCTTTATCTAAATTTACTCTCTTAGTCCCCTCAAGCGATTTATTATCTAAACTTACCCCTTCTAAAAGCAAATGAAGAGCAACTATTCTTAAATTGATTTGCTCGGGTAAGCTTTTGCTAAGATAAATTGCACCATAGTAATACTTTCTACTAATACAGGAATGATACATACGCAAGATTGCCGCTTCGTCAAACCCCAAAAACGGCCATAAGATAGATAGATTTCTAGCTTTATGATGTATCAAAGACAGTGTAAATACGTTTCTTAGGACGCATGCGGGAAGTGTCCTTACACATGCAACAAGCTTTGTCTCATCCTCATATAAACTGTTTCTATACCCTAACATTGACCCTTTCGAGCTAGGTAATGTCGAATAAGGTATTCGTATAACTTCTTCTCTCAATAAATGACGAACCAATAGGCTCCAGGCATGATTTGAGAAATTCACTAACTTATATTCAGCAAATATATCATTAATTTTTCTGAAAAATTTACATAGTATCAATGCGTGTTCCAGATTTTCCCTCTCATACAGCTTGCTCAATAGGCTATTTGAAAGAAAATCACTGCATTCTATACCGGAAGTTCTCACAGCTCTCTTAATGAAGTATTTTAACATTTCTAAAGATCTTTCTTTCAGATCAAGCAAAAGGCTCATCTGAAACATCTCTTTATTCAAAGGATAGCAATCTAAAATCCTTAGTCTAACTCCGGAAAACTCCAATTCTAACATCGAATGTAAATCTTTTAACGCAGGCCTGTGGGCATCTTCTAATAATTCTAGTAAAAACACGGATATATTTTCCCGTATCCCACGTGTCAAGTTTTTGAAATCTTTTCCTAAATATACTCTTAAGGACTGCTTATGTTCGGGGATATCTAACAAAAATGCCAATACGCTGCATAGAGCCTTGGTTTTATCCTCCGTCAAAATTTGAAATGATTTTTCCTTAAATAACTGCAGTAATAGCATTAATTTATCTGCAGGTGAAATTTTCGCATTAAAAAGAAATTTAAATATTCGATATGTATCGATTGTAGATGCTTCTAGAAGGCGATAGATCTCGTTTTGTACGTCAACTACTTCTTTCCTCGGAAATATTAAACCAAAGATAATAGGATTGATGGGACATCCGTACGTAATATATTCCCAATAATTTTTTAGTAACTTCTTCTCACGGATAAGATAATTAAGTTTTTGTACAAATTCTTTGTTATCTTCAATTATTTTATGCTCCAAAGTAGTACTAACAGCATCAATTTCTCTAATACAAGAATGTAAATGCGTATACGCTTCCTTAACAGATACTACAAGGGGATCTACTCCTGACACGACAAACCTCAATAAAAAACCCACATAGGTTAATTCATCTAATCAATTGTTATTAACAGAAATTACTATTTGAAATTTCTATGTAGGGGTAGCGCTTAAGATATGAAAAGCCAAATCTCTCGAAAAGATGCCCCAATCAGGTATGGAATGGGTTACCTCAAACTGAAAAAGTATTTTCAGTTTGAGGTAAGAGAAAGCAAAGAAAATTTAAACATAAGTTTATAATATTATTCATAAACCGGATTTTCTTTAATCCATTCTGAAATAGTGGCTTTTAATTCCAGATCAGATTCTGCGATATGCTTGCTAAATGAGCCGCCACCAATAGGGCTTTTGTTATTCAATAAAGAAAGGGTTGAGCTATCCACCCTGATCCTAGCATTATTTTCATCCAAGATAACAACAGGATTTATCATGATCTCAAGAGTTATCGGATCCTTATATTCAGGGGGTACTACAGCAGCACCTTGAAATGAGTTCAATTTCACATAGGTTTCTCTTACTTCAGATAATGCGCTCTTAACGCACTCCTTGAAAGCTTGGAAACCGCTAATAATAATAGAGGAAGTTTCTACACTGTTTTGAAGGACATTTTCTAAATCCACAAGAACACAATCCAACTGCGGTTCGATAGTAATTAATCTAATGTGCTCCTTAAAATTCAACTTCGCATGGAAAAGTTTTGAGGAATCCTCCATAAGCGCATTAATGTTTTCTTTTGCTTTATTCCAATGATCTACAAAGGAGTGTTTCAGCCCTACACAACTCAAAAAGTGTTCTTTTTGTTGGATAGAGGCAAATCGCAAGTACCGGTGTTGTTCATTCAAAGGGAGTTGTGTCAGAAAATGGCTGAAAAGCTCCCTTTCTAGAAGAGGAATAAGAACTGCGCATTTAGATATAGGTAGATAAGATAAAAACCGTATTAATTCTACCCTAAGTGCAGGAGCACTCGATGCTATGTCTAGAATAGAAATTTTTGAAATAAAGCACTGAAGCTGTTTTGACTTCTCTAAAATAACGACATTATTAGACTCGGAAGGTTCTTCCAACTGAGCTATCTCCAGGGGTTCAATAATGTGTTGGATGCAGTATCTAAGGCTTGGAATGAGCTCGAAATCATATCCATCCCACGAAATGATCTTAACAACCTCCATATCATCCTGAACCATCTTTTCAGCTACCTCAATGATAGATGCGACCTCAAGAAAAGGCAAAAATTCCTTTTGCTCATTCTCATCTAAATTCAATGAGCGTACATAAACCAAAGCACTTGCACAGCTTTTGTCAAAAAGCATTTCACAAAATTCAGACCGATTTTTAAATATTTCAAAATAAGCACCCACATTTTCAGATTGGAGTTTGTGACTCATCCATCCCAACACTTCCTTATACATTTCCCATCGTAATAACTGATCAATGATGTGGAATTCATAACGAATATGTTGTTGAAGAGAAAAGGCATTAAGCAAGACCAATAGAATTTTGCGGTTATCAATACCTTGTGAAAGGTTTAGCGCCTGTGAAGTAAGGGTCTCCAAAAGATCGTAACTCTTATTCCAAACCTGGAAGAAATTCAGTAAGGCCTCTGAATGATTTTTCTCTATACACAGTTCGAGTATAACTCTCATTTCAGCTTCAGGAGCAAGTTTAGCATACTCCGTCCCTAGCGACGCCAAATAGCAATAGCGTTTTATCTCCAAATTACGGGTGAGTTCTACTAAATGTTCCGAGGGCACTAAGGGTAATATTTTTTTAAAAATACCTCGATTACGGCGTGATATATAGGAAAAAATTGTACAATGATGGTCATCTTGTCTGCTTACAAGCTCTTTGCCAGATTCAGACACTATTAAAGGTAGGGTAACTTCTGCTAGTTCGTTATTATTATTCCTTACGACTTCAAATAATATAGAAGGGCCATGAGGGCCCTTGTACACTTGAAACATTCTTTCTTGCATCGATTTTGATAGGAAAGAAAAAACCCTCGCTGAAAACTCTCTATATTCCCTTAAGGCGTTTTCACCAAAAAGCTTCTCTCCCAAGGTATCATCAAATAACTTAGCCTTTTTAAAAACCTCTAGCAGCAAAATAAGTGTCTTTTCCACATTGAACAAAATAGTTGTGGTGAAGCAATGCACTGTAGATTGAGTTCCCCTCAGCTGAAGAAGGACATCTTTTAAGTTTTCAAATTCCAAAACTTCAAAGATCTTTTTTAGAAAAGCTACCATTCCATTCTTCAGGCCGATCTTGATTAATGGAAAGCAATTCACATGTATCCTGTTAAGAATAATATGTAAATCGGGCAGGTCCACGAAAGCTTCAAAAAGAGCAGGATATTTGTCCGGTTCTTGAAAAAAATGATGAGCTTCAGAGCCCGACAATATATTGTAGAATCGCTCCTGATGCAATATTTGATGGTTTGAAGTCCCGCTTTTCCACCAACCATCCAATATACCTAATTCCACCTGTGTTTGTTGAGCAGGTGGAAGAAACTGAATCACATTGAGTGTTACCAAGTGGCTATAGGGAAGATATCTGAGATGGTTTAAAAGATTTAAAATTGCCTTAGGACCAAAATTCAAACTATTTAGTGCATTGAATATTGTAGTTTGGTCACTCTTCAATATACCGACATGCAGGGCAATAAACGCAAATACTTCAGGAATACTGAATACTCTTCCTCTTTGTTCCGTCAGTCTACCCTCAGTTGATTTTATCGCACGTTTTTCAAAATAAGCGGTAAGCTCTTGAAAAAGTTCATTTTCCCCCTCACATAAATGCAGGATATGTCTCTGCGTATGAAAATCATCTGCAATAAATGCATAGTGAAGAAACCTAATTTTTATCGCTAAGGAGGCTGAAGTTAATAGTGAGAAAAGTGAAGAACAGAATTCAAAATTCTCCGCTTTAATGACTTTTCTCAGCACATATTTTAGAAAGGCATTCTTTTCTTTTATGCATAAGCACAGAAGCAAAAAGTGATTAATTTCATCATTGCTGAGGGAAACCTCTTCCATAATCTCTCTAAAAAAGCTGCTATCTCTTATTGCAATACAGTCTTCTAATACAGTTTTTTTTTGATCTGAAGTTAAAAATCCGGCTAGGCTAGGATCTAATTGAAGGCTTGACCAAAGCAATTCTTTTCCGGCACATATCACAAAACGTTCTTTGCTACCGTTTAATAAGTAAAGCATCGCCGTATAGGTCTCTACCCATTCCTCATGGAACACAAAGTTCAATGGATCTATGTAATTTAAAACCGTCTGTTTACTACTATCCAAGCGGTTGATTAACTCTTCCCGATCTTCTTCAGAAAGAGCCGAAAGTACCCACTGCAGGGCTTTTATTTTCTGGTCATCATTGCTTAAGCTATCATGAATAATCTCAAACAATACAGAGGGAGAGGTCTGACTAACGCGTCTCTTCAAAAAATCCGTTAAAGAGGCCTCAGCATTTTCTCGGGCTTCCACAAATTCTTCATCGTTTTCTTGCGGAAGCTTTGATAATAAAGATTCAAAAAAAAGTATGCCTGTAAAAATATCACTTACTCCGACGGTTCCTGCCAATTCAATATAACGGTAAGGCATCTCCCCCACTTTATTATGCAGATCAGGATACATCAAAATATATGCTGTGAGACGAGGGTAAGATGCTATATTCTGAAATAAAAATTCGGAATGCTCACTTTCAATAATCTGTGAGATTTCATCTCTAATTTTCCCCGACAAGTCCGCTGCAACATTTTTCTCATTAGGACATTCGCCATCCCCTCCAATATCTATAGCTATTTTGTGAAGTACTTCTAACTTTAGCTCAATATCATTTGTTAGGGCTCTACAAAGAAAGAGGGCGCTTTGATAATATTTTTTCTCTTTGCAAAGCATGAGCAGGCGTATTATTGCCATTTGATCCAAGCCTATTGAACTCCATAAAAGTTCCAGATTTGGGGCATTATGGTGCATAAGCGAATAGGTAAATGCCCTTCTTTTAAGGAGTATTGGCATGCTGGGTATAGCATCTCTAAGCTTGTTTACGTCATTGATATGACTTAACAAATAACTGCTAAGGGAAATATTTCTGGCAGGAGTGATTAGATTAGGATCCTGTGCAGCCTCTTCTTCCATCAGCTCAGAAGCTTTTACCACTCTCACCCTATTCGAAAAATCCAGCAAATTGTATTCAGCAAATAAGTCCTGAGTATCTCTCATCACCTTTAAGATGCTTTTAAACACTCCATTGCATTTTCGTTGGCATAACTTAGTAGCTATAGTCAAATTCAATCCCGAAAAGCCAAAACTAAATCCTGGCATATTCAAAGCTAACGAAAGCAACAAACGTAAATATTCCCATGCTTCTGTTTGAATAGCTTTGCAGATATGATGACGGAATACATCCACAGCATACCTCTCTCCGCTAAATAGATCTCTGATCTTTTCAGAAGGCTCTAAAAGATCAAAAATAAACAGAGTCGTCTTGAAGGGCAATTTTCTACTGTAGTCTTCAAAATTGTCTCTAATGTGAGAGATAATGGGAAAACGATGAAGAGGATGCCCCAAAATTATTTGTAGCAGAGAACATATCCCTGCAAGTTTGTCATCCGTGGGAATAGAATCACGCGCCTTGCATTCACTGAGATAATCAAGGAATAGATCAAACTTTTGCAAGGGCGGGCATTCTAACCTGTGAAGGTATTTTATTAGCCTGTAAGTATCTAATGAATCCGCAGACAAAAGTCGAAGGATCTCGGCAATAATTTCATCCTGAGATAAGGATCTAGAGCACTCTTTTTTGAAAATTAGATCAAAGGCATAGTAATGGATAGGATTGTCGCATGTAACAATATTCCAATTATTCTTTATTATTTTTTTATGATCTCTAAGATATTGCAATTCGCTTTCAGATGGTAGAGTACTTTCAAATATTTTATTAGTACAAATTGGATTAGATCTAAAATGTTCTGAAATAAAATAATTAAAATGAATGTACTTTTCCTTAACATGATTCAGATGCAAGAACACAAAAACCCCTAATTGATATTAAATAAAAAATGTTTCGACATCATAATCAGGATAAATAATAATTTCAACAATAAGTTAAATTAAAATTGGTTTAAAACAATTCACACACATTAAACAAATATTTATTTTCTTCCTCATTGTCCTTAATTTTTAAATAGAATAAATTAAGAAAAAACAAGTTGAGGTATGACTATGACTAAAGAATGGTGGGTGCTAGCCGCCTTTTTATCGCTTTGCTTTGTAAGTGAATCTATAGGCTCCTATTTTACTGCATTATCAGTAACTGATTGGTACCCTACATTAAATAAACCCTTTTGGAATCCACCCGGCTGGTTATTCGGCCCCGTATGGACATTCTTATATGCCTCTATGGGTATCGCTGCGTGGCTTGTATGGAAAACAGTGGGAAAAATTTCCAATGCTCCCCTGGCATTTTTCTTCTTCCTACTACAACTAGTCGTGAATACTGTATGGTCCCTCTTCTTTTTTACGTGGAAAAATCCGGTCTTCGCTCTCTACGACGTCATTCTCTTAGATGTGCTAGTACTCATTACAACATACTTATTCTGGCGTATCTATAAACCTGCAGGCTATCTAATGCTGCCTTATCTAGCTTGGATACTTTATGCAACCAGTCTGAACGCCTATATCGCATTTAACAATTAATGTATGTCCCTCTCGCTGAAAAAATGCGCCCCAATGATCTTGCAGATGTCGTCGGCCAGGAACACCTCCTCGGCCCCGGCAGCCTCATCTCCTCAGTAATAGAGAGAAAAACCCCTCTTTCACTGTTGTTATGGGGTCCCCCAGGCTGCGGTAAGACCACTATCGCACGCCTTTATGCCAAAGCCTTCGACGCTAGTTTTTTTGGCTTAAGTGCAGTCCATAGCGGTACAACAGAAATAAAAAAAATCATTCAGCAAATCCAAGATAATCCCTTGCTTCATAGACTTGCAGTCCTATTCATCGACGAAATCCATCGTTTTAATAAAGCACAGCAGGATGTTCTTCTCCCCTTTTTAGAAAAAGGCACCTTCGTCTTAGTCGGCGCCACCACAGAAAACCCCTCTTTCACCCTTAATAATGCCCTGCTATCCAGATTGCGTGTACTGACACTTAAACCTCTTGACGATTCTGCACTAGAAGTCTTGCTAAAACGTTATGAAGAACGACACTCCCCCCTCGGTTTGACAGAAGAGGCTAAAAACTATCTTATCGGCCTATCCCATGGCGATGGAAGATACCTTCTTAATCTAATTGAAAATATCCAAGGTGTCTTCCCTGAAGGCATTGAAATCCCTTTGGAAGAACTTAAAAACCTCTTACAACGACGAGCCGCCCTCTTCGACCGTCAAGGCGACGGACACTATAACCTTATTTCTGCCCTGCATAAATCTGTCCGCGGATCAGATCCTGACGCAGCCCTTTATTGGTTTGCTAGAATGCTTGAAGGAGGAGAAGACCCGTTATACCTAGCGCGCAGGCTCATCCGGATGGCTGTAGAAGACGTCGGCTTAGCCGACCCGCAAGCACTGCAAATTGCGATGAACGCACGCGAAGCTTATCATGTGATGGGGTCTCCCGAAGGCGAACTTGCCCTAGCCCAAGTTGTGGTATATCTCGCTTTAGCCCCAAAAAGTAATGCCCTCTATACAGCCTTTGGAAATGCAAAGCGCTGTGCGGCTCAAACAGGACAGCTGCAGCCGCCTGCGATTATCCTCAATGCTCCGACTAAGCTCATGGAAGAGCTAGGTTATGGCGACGGATATCAGTACGATCATGAACAACCCGATGCATTTTCAGGCCAGGAGTATTTCCCTGATGGAATGGCGCATCAGCACTTTTACCATCCTGTGGAACGCGGTTTTGAGAGGGAAATGGTCAAGAGGATGGCCTACTTCCAACGACTTCGTCAAAAGCGGCTGTAATGAAGTTTGTGTTCCGCCCAGCAAGAAGCCTCTCTCTCTTCTCTCTCTCTTTCTCTTTCTGTAGTGTTATTTTACAGCGCAAGTTTATTGCGGATAAGGTTAAGCAATACACGCTCTATCCAACGGACACCGTGAGGATGAAACGGCGACCCTAGAAAACCCATATGTCCTCCTCCGGTAGCCTTCAACACCTTCACATTCTTCGGAAGATGTAGGTCATATAATGTATGGATATCCACCACAGGATCATCATCAGAACAGATGATGTCGCAAGGAACCGTGATATCACTGATAAAAGGGGCACAACTGCTAGATTCATAATAATGTTCTGCATCGCGGAATCCCCAGCGTGGGGCAGTATGAAAATCATCAAAATCTTTGATACTCATACGGTAAGGCAGCTTTGGAGGATTAAGTTCAGGGTTATTGTCCGCCCACTGCTTATACTGCGATCGCAAGCGCACCACAAAATAGGTTTGGTAGAATCCTAGCTTTGTAGCCAAAATCTTTTGCACAGTTTTGCTCAAATCAAAAGGAGGACATACGGTAACCATCCCTTTAAGATAGTGTCCCATTTCCTCTTTCCTCTCACCGGCTAATTTCAGCAGGATGTTTCCACCCAAAGAATACCCGAGCGCAACAGTAGGAGACGTTTTTACTTGAAAGTGCTTGACGATATTAAAGATATCATCGCTGAGACCTCCGTGGTAAGGGCGAATGCAGCGGCAGCTCCTATAGCGAGGTCCGCAGCTGCGCAAATTTGCCCTTATCACGCGATGCCCTTCTTCTAGTAAATGCTTGCCCATGCGGAGCATATAACGCGAATTCTGATCCCCTCCCAGTCCGTGCACCATGATTGTCGTCGGTTGATGGGGGTTCCATAAAGTGGGGCGCGACTCTTCACATGATAGCTGATCGCCATCAGATAAAGTCAGGGTGTGATGGAAAAAAGGGTGATGCAATTTATGCCTACGTCCCAAACTTCCTAATACAGTCTGTATATGACCATTAAGGAATCTCCCCGGAAATTCTAAACGTTCAATTTGCATCCGTGCTTTTACCTACTAATCAGGATTTTTTGGGCTTTTCGGGCGGGTTCGATCAGGAATATATGGGTTTTGCCCTTATATATTCCATAACCAACCATTTGACCTATGTCATTAATATCTGTAGCTTCTATCAGAAAGAAGTCTCCACCGGGATTTTGTATCAATGCGTTCAAATCGCGAGGATACTCCCCTTGCATTTGAATAATAGCACGCCCATTTAGCGAGCCTACAAATGTACCTGCGCTATTCATTGCCGCAATACGGAAGCCGCCTTTGGTCACAGTCTCAAAATTCTCGTAGCAGGGCTCCCAGTGGAATATAGAGTGATGCTCAGGATTACTGGCACAATAATAGGATCCATAAACAGTACCATCAAAAGCAAATAGCCCATTCGAATATTTGACATTGCCCGGAGGTTTTTTACAAGTATCGGCTAATATTAAGAAACCGCCCTTAGGATGCCACAAGTAAGGTTTATTCCAACAAGAGCTGCTATCATTAGCATAGACATACCCCTTATCGGAAATTGTCCACGCGACGCCTGGATACAGAATATTGAGCGGCCCGTCGGGACAGCGCATTACACCATAATACCCTAAGCAATTGCCGCAATCTTTTTCCAAAGTTCCAACTACCATGCCTGCATCATTCAAGTCCCGGTAGAAAACTCTTCCACCATCATCACAGTGACAGCCGATGCCTATTGCATTCATCTTGCGGCAGTTGGTGCTAGGCCATAAATACCAAGAAGGTGAACCATTATCTTCAACCACGGAAGCTAAAATTGTTCCATTCTTTGCGATAGCATGAAAGTGCGCAAACTTGGCATCAAACGGCAAGCGGCGTACTTCCAAAGTACTGCTCCACAGTGCTCCCCCACAACGGGTATTATAAATAATGTCTCCGGAACTATGGATGCGGGGAGCATAGCTTATCGGTAAATTGAACCGAGATAGCTCTTCCCATGACATATCAGTCTGTGCAATGTCCACCACAGCATAGTTTTTATAGAAAACGTCTTCGTTGCCAGTGGGAGCTTTTCTACCAGCCTCCAATCCTTGAAACAACATTAAAAAGCATAGAATGATACTCGCTATTCCCCATCGCATTTTGTATGAACCTTTTTTAATCATCGGTTTTTTATAGCATTTAAAACCTTTCTGCATAAATATTTCAAACCGAAATCCAAAGTATTTTACCCATCTTATCCATATGGCATCTTTTCCCCCCTTACTTTCTCCCGGTGATACTATCGCCCTCGTCGCACCTGCAAAATACATTGAACAAAACGAAGGGGAATTAACTGCAAGATATTTAAATTCAATAGGTTATAAAACAGTCTTCAGTAATAACCTCTATGCTAAAAATGGGTATCTTGCCGGAGAAGACCAAATACGTGCGGCCAACTTCACCGAAGCTTGGTGCAATCCTGAAATAAAAATGCTGTGGTGTGTGCGTGGTGGTTTTGGTTCTACACGCATACTTGAATACCTCGACTACAAAAAATTACGCTCCCATCACAAAATTCTCGTCGGCATGAGCGATATCACAGCACTTCACTGCGCCCTCCAAAAAGAGCTGGATATCATCACATATCTTGGGCCGATGCCCTATAAACTTCTTATTACAGCAGGCGACGCCGCAGAAAAAGAACATTCGCTAAAACATCTATGGTCCATGATTCAAGGCGCATACTCACTTGCAGATCATACTCTAACATCCCCGCACCTAACGCGCACCCTTGTTGCTGGAATTAGTCGTGGAAAGCTCGTCGGCGGTAACTTGTCTCTTATCGCCAGCCTTATCGGCACTCCCTGGCAACTAGAGACTCAAGGCAAAATCTTACTTTTAGAAGATGTCAATGAAGAACCCTATCGCATCGACCGCATGCTACGCCAGCTTAAACAGTCGGGAGCTTTGCAAGCACCTGCCGGCGTCATCCTCGCATCCTGGAAGGGCTGCGCTGCAAGCTCTCCTTCTCAAAGCCTGACCCTAGATGAAATTTTCGATAGCTATTTCAAAAATGAATCTTATCCTTCCTTTATCGGTTATCCCAGCGGACATACCGATGCACAGCTAACCCTGCCGCTGAATGCTATGGTAGAATTAAACTCCAACTCCTATCAAATCAATCTTATAGACTCGTATTGAAAGGACGCCGGCAGCATGGATAACTTAGCACACATTCTCCTCCACGAAGGACCCAAAAAGTTATATGCCGGTCACAGTGCAATATTGATTGACGAATTATACTTAACTACTTATACTTCTAACTCTAAGATAAATGTTCGCTTAATAAACATTTGAGGACAAATGGCTAAACAAACAGATGAAAAAAAGGGCAAAGTTAAACGCCCGACAGCCCTCAAGCGCGATATACAAAACTCAAAACGCCGCTTGCTAAACAAGGCTTACAAAAACCAAGTTAAGACTGCTATTCGTAAACTAGAAGAGACTGCTAAGAGTAAAGACGAAGCAAAAATCTCCGCATCTCTTAATGAAGTCTATAGCCTAGTTGACAAAGGCGTTAAACGTGGCGTATACAAAAAAAATAAAGCTTCGCGTACAAAATCCCGCCTCGCAGCGCACGCTTTTGCTTCAGTATAAATTTTAGGGAAGATTAGAGGGCACTTAAACCCTCTTATCCCCATTAACAATTTGATAGAATATGACACGATGTAAGTCATTCTGCTTCTTACTTGTTGTCTGGGTAGTTTCACTTGTCCAGCTTCATAGCAACAACGTCCCTTCAGCTTCCTCATATAATCCCTCAGAAACTTTAATGATCCGCATGCGAGACGGAACATTCCTACCTACTGATATTTACTTACCACCAGATCTATCAAAAAAATACCCTGTTATCCTTATACGCAATCCATCTGGACGACAATCCGAGCCTTGGATCACTTTTGCAGATCTTGCTAAAGCAGGTTTCATCGTTGCATTTCAAGATACACGCAGCGCATTGGATACTGAAGGTAAAACAATGCCCTATTTTTCCGACGGCTGGGGAGAGCAAAAAGATGGCTTTGATGCCGTAGAAGCATTAGCAAAATACCGCTTTTCCAATGGTAAAGTCGGAACTGCAGGCTACTCAGCTCCCGGTATTACACAACTCATGCTTGCACCCACAGCTCCACCTTCCCTTTGCGCTCAACATATCGGCGTTGCAGCATCCAATCTTTACGAACACGCCATCTATCCAGGGGGATGCTTACAAAAAAACCAAGTAGAAGGATGGCTAGGCATGTATGCCAAACACCCTTCCATGATGGACGTCTTGCAAGAAGAACCCCTCTACAATAATTTTTGGCAGAACTTCAATACCATTGAAGTCGCAGATAAAGTCTCAGTCCCAGCCTTAATGTACGGCGGATGGTATGATACATTCCTTCAAGGAACCATCGACGCATTTATTGCGCGTCAGGAAAGAGGAGCGGAGGGAGCCAAAGGTACGCAAAAACTGATCATAGGTCCCTGGACTCACACTTGGCCACGTAATACAAGACTTGGAGAGTTCGATATTCCTGCTACAGGAAAAAGCCCCCCTTGGGATATTTCTCCTCTAGCGTGGTTCAATCACCACTTGAAAGGGCATTCATCGCCCATAGAAAATGTCCCCCCTGTAACCTATTACGTCATGGGCCCCTTTGACGGCTCATCATCCAAAGGGAATATTTGGAAAACAGCCCCAGCTTGGCCTGTCCCAGCACAGCTTACCCATTTTTATTTGGCTGATGGCGGACGCCTGCTTAAATCCGAAGCGCCCGACACACTCATTAAACAAACCTACACCATCGATCCGTCTAATCCCGTCCCCACTTTAGGCGGTCCCAACCTCTTTCTAGAAGCGGGACCCAAAGATCAGACCTCCATTGAAGCTCGTGAAGACGTCTTGACCTATACAACGGCCCCCTTAGCAGAAGACACTGAAATCACCGGACGTCTACAAGCAAAAATCTACTTCCAACGCCCTACCCACAATGCGGATATTATTGTCAGACTTTCAGATGTATACCCTGATGGAAAAAGCATTCTAATCCACGATGGAGTCTACCACTATTCCGCTAAACAGCCCGGAATCTGCTATAACGACATCACTCCGCAGCTTGCTCAAATAGATCTATGGTCCACCAGCATCGTCATTGCCCAAGGGCACCGTATTCGCGTATCTATCAGCGGCTCAAACTACCCCCGCTACGAGAAAACTAGCCTTCCTCCAACCACTCATATCGGCGCCACAAAAAAATACAGCCTAACCTTTTTAACAGGCGGCGATTTTGCATCCCATATCATCTTACCTTTAGTAGATTGACCTTAGCCTAATAAACCGCTATTCTCCAATCAATCAACGGTATAAGGTAAGAACGTGCAAATCATCATCTTAGCAGCAGGCAAAGGCTCTCGCTTAGGGAACCTAGCATATCCAAAGGCCCTTACTCCGCTCGCTAACGGCGAAACAATATTGGGCCGCCAAATAAGACAAATCCAAAAACTTATCCCTGAAACTCTTATCCATATTGTTGTCGGCTATCGCAAAGAACTCATCATAGAGCAGTATGACAAACTGAATTTTATTATTAATGACAGCTTTGCCACAGAGAACACTGCAAAAAGCTTGTTGCGTGCTCTAAAACCTAGTCAAGGCGATATTCTTTGGATGAACGGCGATGTTGTTTTTCATTCCGAAGCATTAGAAACCCTTTTGAATACTGGGCCCACAGCAATGCTTGTAAATATAGGACGTGTTGCTGAAGAAGAGGTTAAGTATCGTTTGAATGACAATGGCGATATTGCCGAAACATCTAAAGAAGTTCAAAATCCCGTAGGCGAAGCTGTAGGCATAAATTACTTCAATGAAAAAGATGCACGTCTTTTACAAGCGGCACTCATTAACTGCAAACAGAACGACTATTTTGAAAAAGGCATCGAAGTCTGTATTCAGAATGGCATGCAAATTCATCCGGCTACCATTCCTTACGATCGCTGTGTAGAAATAGATTTTCCTACTGATCTAGACCGTGCCAATCAGCTCCTAGCCCAATGGGAGTAGCCTAGTAAGAAGCTGTCTGTAGCCATCCCTTTATCTCCGCTAACTAGCTTGCGATTACCGACTCAAAGCTATGTTTATTTTTGCAGTAAGTATAGTAAAAGATGGTTCTAGAAATATTAATGATTGGTTATTAATATTTACAACATGCACTTACTATGCTAAATTAAAAAGATTACAATTTTTTTAATATCTTAAATAGAGGTTAATATGAAAAGTATTTTATTGAATTTATTTCTTTTTAGTTATTTCAGTTCAGTTGCAGCATCAGGATTCTTCCTTCCAGAAGATTTCGCTGTTTACACAGATGGCAAAATAGTTATCAATTGGCAACCTTCAGAACGCTACGAAAAGAAAATGTTACCTACCTTTAACCATTATCAAGGTCAAGATGGCGGCTATGTGGCAATCTACACACACGACAAAGAAGCTGCCGTGTATGGTGTGGGTGGCGATATTTATGTGATAGGCCAAATACGGGTCCAAGGCCATTACGATGGACGTATTTTTATCCCTAAAGGCTACAAGCGCGGTGATAACATTACTCAAGATCCTGAATTGCTAGAAATCTGCGCTACATACTTCCCTTCTATGTCAGGCAATATGTGGGTGGGTGGAGATACCGGCGGCTGGTTTGGAATCCAAAATACTTCTTCTCCATCAGACCGTCCTTCTAGAAGACCTTGGAGAAGGTAATACTATTCTCTTCTACTTGACGTGCCTTCGTCAATGCGACGAAGGTTCAACGGTGGCAGCTGGGACGGTGGGGCTCGCCAGTTTCCTTGATCTTATCAAGGCGTTTTTTTAGACTCTGAACTTTGAGTGATGAACGCTAAGTTCAGAGTCTTTTTATTTGGAGGATCATTCGCTTTTCTCCAATAAGACAAAGGCATCGGCTATTAATGCCCTTCCAAAAACATCTTCCTGCAGACAAAATAATCTTCATTACAGAACTTTAAGCTTGGATGGAGGGATAAAGATGGTGTGGGTGCTCCAATTATCATTTCATTTCCTTTTTGGATATGATAGGAAAGAGAGCAATTTTTCCCTATCAAAAGTTCTGAATGCGTCTCTCCACCTCCATTAACTATCCTCCACAAAGAGAATCTATTCCCTACGACACTGTGTAGAGATAGATTTTCCTACTGATCTAGGCCGTGCCAATCAGCTCTTAGCTCAATGGGAGTAGCCTAGACATAGTCCAGCAAGAAGCTTCTCCGCTTTCTTTGCACCCTAACATTCATAAAACGCTATACAAACCATGCCAATGATAACTTGCGCTACTAACACTTTTTATGCTTTACCCCAATAGCACAATCCTGATACAAAACTCCTATTACCTTTTGACTAACGACACAGACACAAGACTTATCGCTAATGAGCTATAGTACACAACTCGACCTATTCAAAGCTTCTGAAGCTGTAGAAGATATTAAGGGTGCTTTTAAACTTCTTGCCAGACAATTGGCGGAGACTCAAGACCTCTTCAACCAGCAGCAGCAATTCATCGGATCGCTCTATATCGATCTAAAAAACGATTCCGATGACTACGCCTACCGCATGAAATGCCTCGAAGAAAGAAATGCCTAATTTTGAATGTTAGCGCACATCACTAACGCGCGCTCAATAGTCTTTTTCCAAGCTTTTTTAGCCTCTGCAGCGGCAATTGCAGGAATTAAAACCTGTTCGATTCCTTTGTAGTGGTATGCTTCACAGTTAACGCCCATATCAAGCATCACTTCACGGACAGAAACAACATTATTCATGACATCATCGACAAAAATAACTTTCTGAGGTAGGTGTCCTGTTGCTTCAAAAAACTCTTTAAGAACCTTTCCTTTCGGATTGATTAGCCCATTCGAAAAAATAACGCCTTCTCTATAATAGGGAAGTGTTCCAAAGTTCTTCACGCCGTTAGTAAATTCAAATGGAGCGATTTCAGGAAAAGATCTGCTGAAATCTATGCCAAAACCTTTAAGTTCTTGCAGGCGGCGTTCAATATTATCTATTCCTTCATAGGAATAGGTAAGCTGTGCTGTCAAGGCTAATGCATGGTGTCCATGATCATAGATAGCTTTTAAGACGTCAGGAAAAGTATTTTCTACTAAGGTTCTTTCAGGATCTGCAGCAATCAAGCTGTACATCATCTCTTCTTGTTCTTCCCCTAGTACAGACACTAACGGATCTAAATGTTGCTGATGTCTTTGGAATGTCAACGGATGAAAGACGAGGTCTTTTGCCATAGTGATCACGAGATCTACATCAAAAACAAAAAGCGCCTTGGGCTCATTGGGGGATAAATTTTCTACAAGCTCAGTAAAGGTATATAGTTCCATTTGTAAACCACTGATTTAATCTTCAAAAAGGAAATAAGTATAAACCAGAATCCCCGTACCGTAAAGGTAAAATGTAAAGCTGCTTTACATTGCGACTAGACAGATCTCCTTAAGTGCTATATTCTATTGAACTAACTAAGACGAGTTCTCTTTATGACAGTACTTACCCCCGCTGAGATGCAAGCAATTTACACAAATTTACAGCCTTTTCAAATCAGAGCCCAAGAAATCATTCATAGGCATGTAGAGGGATTAGATAAGTCCTCAAAACTGAATGAAGCTTATGCTTATGCTTTGACAAATGGAGGTAAACGCTTCCGCCCCGCAGCAGTCTTTATGCTAGCCGACGCATTAGGGGGAAAGTATGATGTATCCCAAGCTGCGCTGGCAATCGAACTATGCCATACAGCATCCCTTATAGCCGACGACCTGCCTATGATGGATGACGATAATGAGCGCCGTTCAAAACCCTCTCTCCATAAAGCGTATGATGAACCAACAGCCTTGCTTGTCAGCTATGCGATGATCGCTGATGCTTATGCGGCCATCTCTGCCAACGCACGCGTCCTAGAATTAGCAGGCAACCCTTTAAGCGCTCAAATAGGATTGGTTGGCGTAGAAAGCGCATCCTATAATACAGGGTTGCAGGGAGCTTCAGGCGGGCAGTATTTAGACCTATTCCCTCCACAACTTTCTGAAAGTATTCTCAGAGAAATTATTCACAAAAAAACTGTTGTGCTATTTGAAGTAGCATTCGTTTTGGGATGGATCTTTGGTGGAGGAGATTTAAACTCTTTGGATAAGGTCAAAAAGACCGCTTCCCACTTCGGAACAGCTTTCCAAATTGCAGATGATCTTGATGATCTGCAACAGGACGCCTATAACCAGCATAGCGTCAACTATGCCGCCTTCTGCGGAGAAATTAAAGCTAGAGAAGTGTTCCACGCGGAAATTGAAGGATATTACAAGACGCTAAAAGAGCTGAGGATCGATTCCCCAGCTCTACGTGATTTAGCACAACTGCTACTACAACTGGCTGGCTAGTCGTTAGCATCCGCAGTGTCAGGCGCTTCAACGCGGACAATGTTCTTTAGCGAACCCTTATCCTTGATTTTCTCCATGATCTGCGCTTCAATTTCTTCCAACATACGATGATTTGAAATCAAAATTTCGCGTACAGATTCACGGCCTTGGCCCAAACGCTGGCTGTTATAGCTGAACCATGCACCCTTCTTATCGATAATCCCTAGGTCTACGCCTAAGTCAATCGCTGCTCCTGTGCGTGAGATGCCCTCGTTGAACATGATGTCAAACTCAGCAACTTGGAATGGAGGCGCGCATTTGTTTTTAGCAACTTTCACTTTCGTACGACGGCCCACTTCCTCTGTTCCGGACTTGATGCTACCGCTAGAACGGATATCAAGACGGATAGAAGAATAGAACTTTAACGCACGGCCGCCCGTTGTCGTCTCTGGGTTACCATACATCACACCAATCTTTTCACGGATCTGGTTGATGAAGATCGCACATGTATTACTACGTGCCAAAGTAGCCGTTAGTTTACGTAACGCTTGCGACATCATACGCGCCTGAAGACCTACGAAGGTATCTCCAATCTCGCCATCAAGTTCTGATTTAGGCACCAACGCCGCAACAGAGTCGATAACAATGACATCCACAGCATTAGAACGCGCTAGCATCTCGGCAATATTAAGCGCTTCCTCTCCACAGTCCGGCTGCGATATCATCAGATCATCCAAGTTAACTCCAATCTTCTGCGCATAGGCTGGATCCAGTGCATGCTCAGCATCAATATATGCTGCTAAGCCGCCTGACTTTTGCGCATTCGCCACAATATGCGTAGCCAAAGTAGATTTACCTGAAGACTCAGGTCCGTAAATCTCAACAATACGACCACGCGGCACACCGCCTATCCCTAATGCTACGTCAAGCGTCAATGCGCCCGTCTTTATAACCTGGAAATCCCTTTCCAACTGGTGCCTACCCAACGACATAATCGCGCCATCGCCAAACTGCTTTTTAATCAGCCCAACAGCTTGTTCTAGTGCCTTCTTCTTATCAACATCCGGTTGCGAAGCCATAACCTTATCTCCTATTTTTTATCTACAAAAACGGCCCCAGCATAAGCGATATCTCATATGCACCGCCACTAAAATCCCAAGGCAGAGCTTCGCCCTGCACCCGCCAAAGGACTGCATCATTTGGAATCCGCGCCCTTTTTTCACTTACTTGGAAGCATGTTTGCTTTTGTGTGAGAACAAAATAATATCACCAGCATTTATTTGTATGATGCTGTCTTCCTTCATTCACAAACCTATTGATATAATCCAATTGCACCCTGTTAACAGGAACAAATCCTAGCTTTCAGAATGTTTTTCTAGCACGTTGTAGTTTCGAATGAAGTGACGGTATTCAGGATGTCTTGCTGCAGCATGAAGATAGTAGATGGGAACTATAGACAACTCCTCGAGAATTTCCTGTAATCGAGGTTTATCCCTCATAGCAAGTGATCCTTCGCTTTTAGGAAGTGAACAACTTATGGCTTCGTCCAAAAGTTCTTTTAAGTTGAGCTGGTGGAGGTTTCCTTCTTTGTGTAATACAAATTCTTTTGATATGCATGCTTCCCTATAATTTACCTTTTCTTCTTTTGCTCCGTGTATTCTACGAAGCATTTTCTTTTGAGAGACCGCAGGAAGTACGCTAAAAAGAACTTCTAATGAAGGGTTAGATAATTTTTTACTAATTAAACCAATATTATTATTTCTAACCAGTTTTACAAGTACATTACAGGGGAAATATAGAGAAACAGAACACATTTTATTTAGCCAATAATTAATATTGTAATTATCTGTTTGAAGCGTATTCAATAATTCATTAACAGCCTTTTCGATAGCTTCTGAGGTAATTTCATCAGATAAAGAATTGTATAAGGAGATAATTTTAATGATATGTGCTGCAGGATGTTGGAGAGAAATAGTGGATAAACTAGCTTCAAAATGCTCGGGAAGTATAAAACTGCCCCTATCTTGAGTAAAATGCTCAACAAAGGAATCCAACACGATAGAGGACAAATCGCCTATTAATTGGGCAGAGTGTGCCTCTGCAGAGTTGTCCTTATCCAAAATTGTTAAATATATTTTTATTAGATCAGAGAGACATGCCTGAGTTGGTTTCCATACATTTAATATTTTTTTGAGTAGAGCATTTTTATGCTGAATTAAGCACAAATTTATGAGGTCTATTACTTTCAAATGACCCAGCTTTTCCATTAAATCCTGAGTAATTAAACTATCTTCTATTTCAAGTAGCTCAAGACATAATGAAGCAGGAAGCATTTTGGCATGCTGTGCAAACCCTGCTTTGGTATGGATTAAAATATCCTTGAGAATCTCATGCCATCTAACACCTAATTCACTTCTCCATACGACAGGTGAATCTGGTGCAAGGATTTCACCCTCCCTGCAAATGTCATATAAAACACTAAAGCCACTTTCATTTCGTCGTGAATATACCTCTTCCTTTATGTCTGCAGGTATATTTTTACATAACCAAGCAAGAATTTCTACTTTTTCATTTACATCCGATACGACACGTACAATGGAAAATAAATTGGACGGACATGAAATGCTGCCTCTGAGACAAAATGTTCTAAATGTTTTCTGTAAGAAGGGGTTATCGGGAGAGATAGATAGGAAATGCTGGAAAAAATTTATAGCGGGGAAAACATATAAGGTTTCAAAAGAAATATGCTTCCACGGGAAACTATCTAACATAGATTCACTTATAGATCCTAGAATATGGCTTAAGAATGGAAAAGCTCTAATAAAACATTCGATGAAAGTATTTGGATTTTTGAATTGTTCAAATAGGTATATTAAAATGTTACAAATGACTTTTGCTTTTGTAGGGTTTGTAGCAGGGATAGAATGTTCAAGCCTCTCTAAAACTTTTAAAAATATATCAAATGTTTGAATAGCATTTTCATTTAAGCTTTTCAACAGTGTGAAGATTGTAAAAGTATTTATGGTGGGGCTGGATAGTGCTTTTTCAAGTTCTGCTTCAATCTGCTTAGAGTCTTGCAAGGAGGAGGGAAATAGTATATTAAAAACAAAAGGATCCACTTGAATGTCGTCGGTAATACATACCCAACTTGCTATAATCAAATCCTTTTCTTTATTTATTAAAGTAAAATACTCACTTTCTTTCATTACCTCCTGAGCGAACTCAAGAGTTTTATTCTTAGGGCCTAATGAAGTCTTTGCGCGAACACAGCTATTTATTTCAATGAATGCTGTTTTTATAGAAGATAATGACTCTGATGGTGTTGGCATAATTTAAAATTCCTTATTTATAAGGTATTATAAATAACATTGATAGAGCTTTACATTAAAGAATTTACAATCGAACCAACAAAAATATCATCGACAGTACTACCCAAGGTGTTTGTTTCTAGTGTGGTCATAAAATACCTTCTGTTTGCTTTATGACCCTACTTTTTTTGAATCAATTTCTTCCAAAACTTTCTCTTATTTTTTCAAATGTCCAAACTCCAGCCAAAGAACTGCGTCCTTTAGCGGGCGTGGATAGTGAGGAGTTCGTTCCAGTTGGTGGTGAAGGCTGGGGATTGTAGGTCTTGGCGATTTTTCCAGGATTTGAGGAGGCCTTCGGCAGCAAATTGAAGGGTGTGGGAGCCGTAGCGTTGGTTGATGGAGTCTAGGGCGAGCATAGCTTGGGAGTGTTTGATATTTTTGGGTGAGGGAGGAGAGAAGAGGTCAGTTTGGTAGGCGTTTTCTTGGACGATGTCAGTGAGGATAATGCCCGATTTACGGTAGTTTTGGCCGGGAGAGAAGAGTTGTTCTATGCCTAATTTAGCGTACTTGATGAGCAGGGGTGCGAAAGATGTAGGTGTGGGCAAGGTAAAGTGAACGTAGGTTGTTTGGGGTGTTCCTGGGATATAGGGATGTGGGGAGAGGAAGATTGAAATGCCTGAGGCGAGGGAATTTTGTTCGCGGAGTTTTTCGCTGGCACGTGCGGCATAATGTGCTGTGGCTTCCCATGCATCTTCGATAGTGTTTACAGGTCTTCCATAGCTACGTGAACAAGTTATGCTCTTTTTTGGCTCAGGAATTTCGTCAAAAGAGAGGCAGCATTGACCGCGCAGTTCCATGACGGTGCGCAGTCCTACGACGGAGAGATGTTTACGTATCCAGTTGTCGTCACATTGAATTAGGTCGTAGGCGGAGTGGATGTTGAGGCGTGAGAGTTTTTGTGATATTCGCCTTCCGATGCCCCATACATCTTCCGGAGCCATTTTTTTCAGTTCGTTTTCCCATTCCTGGGGTTGAGAAAGAATACAAAAGCCTTGTAGAGATTTCTTTGCTAGGCGTGCAGCGGCTTTAGCTAAAGTTTTTGTGGGAGCAATGCCGAGGGAGACGGGAATTCCCGTCCATTGGAGGATACGGCTGCGAAGTTTCCTGGCGAAATCTACCGGGTCGGCGTGGTGTAGATGTATGAAGGCTTCATCGATGGAGTAGACCTCCACATCTGGAGATAGGGTTTCCATTGTTTGCATGACGCGGCTGGACATATCGCTATAGAGGAGGAAGTTCGCGGAACGGACGATGACATGGTAGTCATCAATAAGTTTGCGGTATTGAAAGAGTGGCGCTCCCATGGGTATGCCCAGGGCTTTAGCTTCATTCGAACGCGCGATGATACATCCATCGTTGTTGGATAGGATCACAACGGGTTTATTATGCAAACGCGGATTAAATACACGTTCGCAAGAAGCAAAAAAGTTATTGCAGTCCACAAGAGCATAAAGCCCTTTAGGATCATTTTGATTAGCCATTAGAGTGGGAAAAAGCTAGGTTTTATGGATGACATAGGTGACGACGCCCCAAATCTGGAAGTCGCTTCCTTCTTGTATCTGAATATCGGGATAAGCCGGATTTTCTGCTACTAAAACAATTTTTGTGTTTTTTTTGGTGAAGCGTTTGACGGTGAATTCGCCGTTAAGGATGGCGATAATGATTTTGCCGGGAATGGGTGTTAAAGCGCGGTCTACAATTAGGATATCGCCGGAGTTAATGCTGGCATTCAGCATGGAATCGCCTTCGACGCGGACATAAAAAGTTGCTGCAGGATGCTGTATGAGGAGTTCATTTAGATCCAGCTGTCTCTCAATATGGTCATCTGCGGGGGAAGGGAATCCGGCTTGTACGGAGGAAGTGGCGAATGGATGTGAGGAATTGCGTTTCTGAACGGCCTGTGCAATTTCGACAGGCCTGAGGGGATTATGGCTCATAAGGCCTGCCGTGGCGGTAGATCACTTTACGCAGGAAGTTGCCTTCACCATCATAAAGGACAGCCAAGCCATTGCCTTCTTCGACTTCGGAAGCGAAAGATTTCTCCCCACGACGATAGTATTCCCCTTTGACTAGGGTATCATCTTCGTATTCTTCGACTAGCATAAGAGAGCCGTCGCGATACCAGGCGGTTAAGACACCGTTTTTGATGTTATTGGTCATTTCGCGCTGGCTTTCTTGGTAGCCGTTGTTATACCAGGTTCGCATTGTACCGTGGATTTTGCCTTTGTACCAGGTCACTTCCATTTTAGGTTGAGCTTTTTGGCTGAGGAAGGAGGGGTAGTATTCTATTTCGACGCCATGTTTTTCTTCGTCGCGGATTAGCCATGTTTTCACAACAGTACCGTCAGGGCCTAGCACGCGGACTTCACCATCAGGCACACCGTTGACATACGTATGGAGTTCTTTTAGACATGTCTCCGAGAAGGCTGCGCGCTGTCCGTTTCCATTGCAAATAGAACTGACGCAGGTGCCGCTTCTATCCAGGTACTTGCCTTCGATCAATTTACCACAAGTGTATTCTTCAATGGCAGCAATGGAGCCGCAATTCCAATAGCGTATGCTCTGGCCATGGCGTTTGCCGTTGCTGTATTGCGTTGTCTGGAGGGTGCTGCCATCTTTATAGTAGATTTCGAAGATACCTTCTTCTTTGCCGTCACTGAAAGAGCATTTTTTCCACAAGGAACCTGAAGTATGATAATAGGAAGATTCGCCTTCGAGCTTACCTTTGCAGTAGTTGATATAAGCTAATATATTTCCGCATTCGTCCCAGACTTCTGCAGGACCATCAAACAACCAGGTATTTTCCGCCGCCATGGTAATATCTGCTACACCGCCGATGATATTGGTATGCAGATGGAGCGTTCCGTTATCGTACCATTCGTAATAGCTGCCGAAGGCTCTATTGTTCACGACTTCAAGGTATTTTTGTACCTGGCCGTTTTCATAATAGCTGGTAATGGTAGACGGTGTATTGCCGCAAGGATCGCGTGAGAATACGCGCAGCACTTTTTTATAGGGCTGATTTTTTAAGAAGTCGATGCAGGCATATTCTTTAAGTCTGTCTGGATTACTGACTGTTTCAGTCAGGCCGTTGCGGTCTATGATATGGATACTGATGAGGCAAGGGGATTCATAGCTGCAATAAAATGGGTGTGAGCAACCGCTAGACAGAAGGGGTAAAGCCGCTGTAAGTGTGAACAGGCGGAAAGCCAGACGGCGTATTTTTGTATAAATCATTACAAATACTCGCGTTTTAACAAGCGCATATTAAGTTGGAACACATCATTATCTTCACTTAAGCGCTTCTTGTCGAGCCTGAAATCTAAAATGATCAGTTGGGGATGTTTATCGGGTATTTTATTTCCACCTAAGGGGACACCTTCAACAAGGCTTAAGATGCGCTGGATATCCTGTATGTTAACTTCTACGGGCCGCACCTGGGTTTCTACAACTTCACGGAACAATGGGTAGCGGACAACAGCCCCTTCATTGAACATTAAAGCATTGGAAGGGCCGACAAGAAACTCATACCTTTTTCTAGCTTCTTCATCGTCGGCAAATTTCTTATTGCTGATGATTCTTTGAAGGGCCTCGACCTCAGGCTCTAGCAGTTGAAGCTTCTCTATATATTTATCGAGATAAAAGTTATCGCTGCCGCGGTAGTGGTCGATAACAGAGATATTGGTCGATTGTTTTACGTCGCGGTTGATGGCTTTATCCTGTACACGTTCTATGCGGGTTTCCAGCACATCCAGGGACTCGGCTTTCTGCCAGATATTAAACAAGACTAACAGGACAGGGAGCATGCCCAGAATGCCTAAATAAATAAGAATTCTCCCCTGAGGGATATTTGAGAACATATTCCGCTACCTTTATGGGTTGGGATACACTGTTTTATCTTTAAGGAAAAACGATACTCGGTATTTTCCGTTTGCAGCGGTCCATTTGACTTCTCCTTTGGGATCAACAAAATCATTGGGAGCGATCAAGGAGTCATAGAATAGGCGTGCAGCCCGCGGAGAATCGCTCACGAAATCGATATCTATCTGCGCCTGATATTTATCGCGCAGTTTTGTCAATTCGGGCCTTTTGGACATGCGGTAGTTGAAAGAGTCGATATGTATTTGGGCTTGAGGCAAACCGTCTTTTCCCGGCATGGCGACTTGAGGGTGGTTGCTTAGCCAGGCCAGCACATCACTGACACGTGGAACGTTTGCTGATAGGGCTATTGTATTAGGCGCGGCGTCAATCTCTTTTTCAAACAAATCCAAGCGTGTATTGATCTGGTTAGGCGTCAACTCTTTAGGCGATGGAGGGGCGTAGCCTACGTCATTACTGATCTCACTGGCAATTTTCTTCTCAAATTCAGGATAATCTTTTTTCAATGTCCCGACTAGGTTGACATAGGATTGACGGGCACTATCTTCTTTTAATCCGATGTACGCTTGCCCAAAGAGGTAGGTGGTAAAAGCCAGCAATGCGCACATAGCTATATATGCAGCTATAGGCAGACGCAAACGCTTCCAGGGGTGAGGATAGGCAAAGTCTTCCTGCCTGAAATTAATCTGAGACTTATAGTTTGGCAGGGCAGTTAAGGCTAAGCCGATAGGGATTGCATTGCTGCAAGCACGTTGTTCTGTGATTCCGAAGCCGCCAGGCAATGTAATGGGAATAAGGGGTTTTCCTATAGCTTGGGCAATCAGTCCGGGCAATGTCTTTAGCTTCTCGCCCTCCCCGGTCACAAGTATTCCTGCGACATCGCCGACGCGGGCATATTTAGCCAATCCAAAGGCTGAACGCACACATTCGCGCTGGTATTGTTGGAGTGTAGAATGAAATTCAGGCTGCAAGTCGGAATTATTGTGGAGCAAGTCTACGCCGGCCAATGCTTCGAAGTCGTCATTACCATCCAGTTCTTTATTCAAGTCATGCTGATAAGCGATAGCGAGATCATGCAGGCCTTTTTTAAATGACTGGGAAGCTAAGAGTTTTCCTTTTTGTACTAATATGACAGAGGTGGAAAGAAAGCCGATATTTAAGACTACAACGGGTTGTTCTTCTGTAATGAAAGCTGCGGCAAAACTGGATAACCCAAATGGAATTGAGCTGACTATTTCAGACTCCACTCCTAATTGAAGCCATCCCTCAATGTGTTCTTTCAGCTGCTCTTTTTTTACTGCATAGAGTGTGAGGATGGAGCCTTCATCATAGGTGTTGATCAGGGTTTTATCCAACACGGCTTCTTCAGGCGAAAACGGAATAACAGGTTCGGCTTGGAAGGACAAAACAGCGTCAATATCCTTCTCTTTTTTCAGCTTTACATCTAATTGGCGCACTATGGTTTTAGCTGTATCCATCCCTGTCACTACAACAGAAGCACGCGCACTCTTCTCCAAACTTTTGCCATACTCGCTCATGTAAAGCGGCTTTACATCCTCTTCGCCCTTCGTGGCATCGATGATAAAGGTGCGTTTACAGAAGATCTTTTTGCGCGCATAGGCTAGCTCGGCCCCGCGAATGTGCGGACCTTCGTGTTCTAGGCCTAAACTGTGCGTAGCCGTAGGGCTTTCAGACATATAAAGTCTCCCATCTCTCCATAGCTTAGGAGTAAATTTTGAATGGAATGAAAATTGAAGTCAAAAAATTCATGATTTCCATTATACTAGATTTTGATTTCAATTATCCCGGTCTATAATGATTATACTCAAGATTATCGACACCTTATTCTTAGTCTATATGGTCATGCTATTTATTAGGATCCTCGTTTCTTGGGTCCCCGAATGGCGCGATACGACATTCATCCGCTTCATCTCCTTCTACACAGACCCTTACCTGAATTTTTTCAGAAGATATATACCTCCCCTCGGGATGTTTGACCTCAGCCCTATCGTTGCTTTTTTCTGCCTTCAAATCATCGAGACCATCGTTAAAGTATTAGTTGCCCTATTAATCAAATGAAAAAAAATCTCTCAGATCCTATTGCAATCGGAAGAAAAATCCTGCCTAACAGAGTGTTTTACGCTCCTTTGGCAGGATGTTCCGACTTTCCTTTCCGTAAAATGAGCGCCCGGTATCAGCCGGGCCTGATGTTTTGCGAAATGGTCAAAATGGACGCCATCATCCGTAATGACTATAAAACCTTCCGCTTACTGGATTTCTCAACAGATATGCACCCTATTGGCGGCCAAATCTGCGGCAGTAAACCTCAGATTGCAGGACAGGCTGCACGCATTATCGAAGACTTAGGATTCGATACGGTCGATCTCAATTGCGGATGCCCCGTCGATAAAGTAACCAAAGACGGTAGCGGATCCGGCATGTTAAAGAATCCCAAACTCATCGGAGATGTCGTCTCTGCAATGGCCGCTTCCGTATCCATTCCCGTCACAATCAAAATTCGCGCGGGCTGGGACGAAGACTCTATTAATTGTGCTGAAATTGCAAAAATTGCTTATGAAGCAGGTGCTCATGCCATCACTGTCCATGGAAGGACAAGACAGCAAGGCTACCGCGGTCCAGCTAACTGGGACCACATCCGCGCTGTAAGGGAAGCCGCGCCTAATATGGTAGTTATTGGAAATGGCGATGTTTTCTCTCCTCGTGCAGCCCTAGATATGGTAGAAAGAACAGGCTGCGATGCCATTCTCGTTGCGCGTGGAACAATGGGAGCACCTTGGATCGCGCAAGACATACTCCAATTTGAAAGAGGCGAAGAAATTCCAGTAAGAGGCGTTGACGATATTCGGCAAGCCCTCTACCGCCATTTTGAATATACCTTGAAACATCAAAGCTTACGACATGCCATACTAGACATGCGCCGCGTTGGCTGCTGGTACTTTAAAAAAGCTGCCGGAACAAAATCCTTCCGCGAACAAATGAGTCATGCCACAGATGCAGGAGTCATTCGCAAACTTATCCTGGAATACCCCTTTGAAATTGCTGATGATGCATGCGAAGATGGAAGTTGCGATGAGTGAGACAAATCCCGTCTATCACCTTATCGTGTCCGGAGATGTGCAGGGAGTAGGATATAGAGCCACTGTACGGCGTCATGCGCAGCAACAGCATGTCACCGGGACAGTACGTAACTTGCAGGATGGCAATGTGGAAATCATAGCCCAAGGTACATCGGATCAGCTTGAAAAGTTTTTCAGAAAAATCGAGCATGAACCCGGTGGCGGCAACGTAAAAGAAATCCAAAAGAATAAGCTAAACGCATCCATTTCGTATGATGTGTTTAAAATAGAATATTAGCCTACCAAGCTTAAGCTTTGACGCTTCTCAACCCTCGGAAGAAATTTTTGGCTTCCTTCGCTGTTGAAAACCTTTTTGACGGATCAGGGTGGGATAACTTCCAGATCCCCCAATCGTAGGAATCTCTGTCCTTGGGCTCAGGGACAAGCCTCTCATAGTCCTTTTGGAATTTTTCTATGACCCGCGCTCCTTCCCTATTCTCCGGATAACTTTTCCAGTGATTTAGATCGTTTGTGCCCCGCAGGGTTATTCCTACAGAATATAAGTCTGATCTTTCAGTGGGCACAGGGTTATGGGTCCCTATATAAAAGGTTTTTAGATCTTCAGGAGCTATATATCCATTTGTTCCTACAATAGAAATTTCGCCGGAGTCGGGAGCTATAGAGTTTTTGTGCTTGGATAAATCATAGTCAGCGATTGTCACTTCAAAACGTTTATTTTTGATCCTGACAAATATATTATCCGGCTTAATATCGAGATGAAGGATACCCATTGCATGAAGATTTTCCAGCCCTTGTAAGATTTGGATCGTAACCTTAACGCGTGTTTTTTCACTAATCCCAAACTTCAGTAATCCGGAAAGATTACCTGAGTATAAAGTCATATCAATTTTGGTTTTGCTCTTTATTCCCTCAGCCTTCTCAAAAATGGAGGTAGCGACACTTTTATGCTTGCTAAGGTGTTTTCTTGCCTTTTTAGGATGACTTTGTATTTCTGAGCTGATCTCAATCTCTTTTTTTAGTGTGTCCTCCGCTCCTACAGGTAGTTTTACATAGGTACTAGCACCTAATCTATTTTTCTCATAACGTAGAACAGAATAGGCCTTCTTTGTTGCTCCGGAGCCTAGAAAATGAAATCGAACATCTATGCGGCCTAACTTCTCGACTTTTTGCCGGTTAGAAGGAAAAATTTCTATCCGAACATCACCTACACCCGCGATAAATACCTTTTTCTCAATCCATGAGCCTTTTTCTTCGGCTTCTTGCAGCCATTCTTTTTTATTCTGTTCTATCTCAGTCACAAGTTGCAATTTTTGGGATTTATCTAACGCAACAGTCTTTTTTTCATTGTTTTCAAGTACCCATTCACCCCCTAGGTCATTTCCTAAACTGGTGGCGACATTCTTGGGTGTGACTTTAATGTCCAGCTTCTCCAATTCGGTAACTTTGAAAAAAACCGCTTTAGATAGTTCTAAAGATTGATGTGATTGAATTTTCATGACTTCGCTAAAAAGCGCATCTTGCTTTGAAAAAGTCGCGAAGGTTGTCCATCCCGGTAAAAGTGGGAAAAGCCTGTCCTTAAATGCTGAATTTCCCAACTGGATAGTATTCACACGCAAAAAAAGTTTTTGCTTAGTTTCCTGTAGTTCACGGTCCAATGTTTGGGATATTGTGAGGACTTCTACTTCGACAACGTTATCAAAATAGTTGCCAAAATAGCTTTTATTGGCTAATTCTTCTGCAGATAAGACTTCTGCATGGATGATTTCACGTCCTAGAGAATCTGTAACGGTTAGCTCTTTCCCTTTCCCTCCATTTTCGATAACACTGCCTACTAAATGAGGAGTAGGGCTAGAGCCGCTTACAAATCCCATAATAACTCCCTAGATGTATTTAGCTACAAAATCCGGGGTAATTTTCTTCTCAAGTGAGAACACTTTCTTCCAGTTGTTTGGTTTGGGAAAATTTATGCATTGCCATATCCAGCTCCATTGTCGTTTTTCCCTTCCTTGCTTCAGCAATTTTGTCATTTAAATTCTGATGATGTTTTTCTAACTTTCGAATGACTTCATTCATTTTGGAAGGCAAAGTTCCGCCCCTGCTAGCAATAAACTTAATTTGGAACTCCACACTGTCCCTTAAATCAATATATTGCTGGATAGAATTTTCTAGTTCTGGCCCTCTAATGGCTCTGCTAGCACCATATTTGATGATACGTCTTAGATTATCCGTGAATAATACGCTTAAATTCTTCTCAAACGCCTCCAAATTACTGCTTACAACCGAATTTCTAAGCTGAAGTTGGGGGTTATCTTTTAGCTGCTTTTGTATTGAGTGATATGAATTGGAGAGCTTTGCGGTTGTGGAAAGGAACTCACGGTCAGAAATAGATCCTTTCTTAACTCTTTCTGCAACGGTCTTACTTAATTCTGCAGCTTCATTGATGCTTTCATCTAGTTTTTTCTGCTTATATTCCGGAGTGCTTGAGATCTGAATTTCTCGTTCATTATTAATGTACTCATCATTGACAAGTGCAACAACTTCACCTTTGCTGGTTCTGTCTGCATTTTCATTTAAGAAGGACACTTGAGCGATCACTTCTTTTCTTAACGACTCTAATTCTGTTCTTTTAGCTTCTAGGGTGTTTCCTTTGATCAGTGCTTTTGGTCCCTTTTCAGCTATAAAATTAAGATTATAGGTAAATAATACCTTCATATTATCTTGAACCCTACCCAAGTTTTTAGCATTCACCTGGAAGCCATTTTTCTGAGCATCGTGAACGCGCTTTTCAAGTTCCATATAATCGCGTGTTAATGCTGAAATCTTAGTAAGGTATTCTTCTTGAGTAATTTTCTTAGATTTGAACTTTTCAATGGTGCTGTGACTATCATGGCGAAGTGCAATAAGAGTATTATCATAATTTTGCTGTGTTGCGGCAACTGTGAAGGTGGATTGTGAGTTAAAATTGTTTGCCAGCTGTTTTCTTGCCTTCATTTCTGGAATATTTAAATTATTAGTGACTGATTGTTGTTGAATAATGTTATAGCGAGCAAGTAGGGGTTTAACTTTCTCAAAGGATCGACGAACTTCTTTTAATAAATTGTCTTCTTTGGAAGTTACACGTGTTAATACTCTATTGAGAAGAAGTGACGTACTCACGTTAAGGCTTGTCGTTCCACTGCTAGAACTAGATGTACTATGTTTATTTTTTTCTTCCGTCGTCCCAAATTTAGTAATCAGTTCATCTGAAATACTTCCCATATGCAGCATAGATTCGGAACGTCCGTTAAGTTCACGAAGAATATCAATAGACGTTTTAGAGAGAACCGAGCTTTTTTCAGTTTCAAACAATTTATTGATATTCTCAATTTCATTATAGATCTTATCAAACACCTTATCCTTAGCAAAAATATACTCGTGTTCTGAAATCTCGCCATTTTTGAACTTATTCATTAAACCTTGGACTTCTTTATCTGCATTTTCAATTTTGTTATTCAATTTTTCTGTAAATGACTTGGAGAGTTTATTTAGTTCTCTTACCTGAACTTTGAATTTCGTATTTTGCTTCTTAATAGATTCAAGGGTGTAATTGGTATTATTTTTAGCATTAAACTCAGCTAGGATGGCTTTTGCTCTTCGAGGATTTTTTTCTATGATCTTTTCAACAATCGCAGCCCTTTCCGATAAAGGAGTGAGAGCTTTACTTTGGAAGCTTTCCTCAAATTCGAGATAGGAAAAAATTGCTGTTCTTTTTCCTCTTAAAACGCTATCCATCTCTTTATGAATTGAATTTAACTCCGTGAGAATATCTTCTTTAATTTGTTCTGTATGACTTTGATTCACTACCTTTTGGAAGGAAACACGTTGAACAGATGCCTTAGGAGGATTGGGTTGAGGACGAAGAATTCTTCTGCTTGTTGTGGCCTCTGGCAAGGGTTGTGGTTTAGGAAAGGGCCCGGTAGGAGCTCTCTGAACAACAGATGTTCCTATCATTGCCCCGCTTAAAGGTGTGGCAACTTTAGACTGGGGTCTATCTTTTCCACTAGCGGTACTTGGACCCTCTGCAGGAGGTTGTGTAGGAGTAAATTTTGAAATAACCATAATTCTCTCCCTTAAAATTACTTAGCTTTTAATATTTCCTGAGTGCTTTCGAACTCTTTTTTAAATAGATATTTGATATCGATGGGTTTCTTCAAATCGTCTAGGACCTTTTTAGATTTGATACGGTCGTTAATTTTTCGAAGAGACTTTTTCACCTCTCCTAAAGCTTTGTTGTATGCATCAGGAGGCAGCAAACCGGGGCTCTTTTTATTGACTGTCGTTAGGTAGCTATGAAGGCTTAATAGGTGCTTCCAAGAAGACTTTTCTTCATCCTTCACTATACCGTCCACACCCTTCTTCAAAATATGATCGATAAGCATTTGGGCAAACTTGACGTCAATAGTGTCTCCTTTATCTTTGGATTCGTCAAAATGAACGAGAAATTTACGTATATCTGAAAGATCGTGCGGAGAAAATTGGCTTTGCCTAGACAAGGCGCGTACATGGAGCCGTGGATCAAAACTATTCATTTTCATGAGTTTATCATTTAACTCAGTCAAATACTGCTGAGCCTTGGATTTATTTGGCTCGGGCATCTTTCCAACAATCGGATCAAAAAGGCTTCTATAACGTGAAGTGGCGCTTGTCACCTGGATAAAATCGGTGTTAGGGCTGCTAGAGATATTTTTGGCAAGGACTTTAGTATCATCATTATAAAGAAAATTCTGCATATCAATGTAATGGGCATGATTAGCAATGGAATTCACAGGAGTGAAAATAGTATCCTTATGCTTGGAAAAGACGCCCAATAATTCTAAAACAATGGCATCCGTCATATATTTATCAGAAGTGATTCCATGTTTATTTAAGACGGCAAAGAGATCTTTGTTGAGTGCAGATAAGGCTTTTTCAAGGACAGTAATCTGCACTAAAAAATGATTTAAATCTGCAATGTGCAAGTTACCACTATTAGCCTCATTAAATTTATCCAACATAGCATTTTGAAGCGGTTCAGGAAGTTTCAGTATTTGTTCAATAACCTGCTTCGAATTGCTCATCTGCCTTTGAAATTGGATGTTAGTGGTAATAAATCCAAAGACTTGACTGTCTCTATAATTAGCAGCTACATCTACTTCACGCGGAATAATCTTCAAATTTTCATGCGTATAATTTGTTTGAAGTAGCGTTTCAAAGGTATAAGGCGCAGGCTTTGATGCAGAGCTAGTTGAAGGAAGCGGCCGTGCAACAGCTCCTGCAGGGGCAGGTCTAAAGGGAGGACTTTTCAGGGGCTGCGATGTTACGGCAACTTTTTGCTGAGAAAGCGGCTTGCTTACTTGCTGTGGTGGAGCTCCGGAAGGTACAATATGTGGAGGCACGGTACTCATCGGCTTTTGTGGAGTAGGTAATGCACGTGCAACAGGGGTAGTCCCGTCCGTCTTTGGTAATGGACGTAATGGTTGAGCAGGAGATCTTTGTAGCTGAGGTGTAGGGCGTAAAGGCTGAGGTGATGCAGGTGTAGGAGGAAGCGGCCCTCTTGGTAACGGCTGTGCCGGAGCAGATCTTTGCAAGGGTGGTGCAGCTCTTAGCTGCTGGGAAGAAGAAGCAGGTGTTGGTGGCAAGGGTCCTCTAACTCCTGGTTGCGCTGCTGGTTTTGAAAAGGTTTGAGGCCCTCGGATAGGTTGTGAGGGAGGTGATCCTAATCCGGGTGCTGGGGGGAGGGGACGTCCAACCTGAACACCGCCAGGACGAACAGAAGGCGAAAGCGGCCCTTTTACTTGTGCAGGAGGTAATGCAGGTAATTGTTTTTTTGCAATGACACCCGGGGAACCGGGAAGCGCTCTAGTCATCGGAGGGGAAGCAACGGCTTTTTTAATGGGAGGGCTTAAAGGAGCAGGTACTGAAGGTGTAATAAATTTCTTTAGTTCTGGATTAGATTCCAAACCTTTTTTTTCTTTATTCCAGGCTGCTCCCTTTCCTACAACTTGATGCGCAGGTTTGCGAGGTAAGTAAGGCTCTGGCCTAGGATGGGAAGATGCTGAATTTAAACCATTTGTCATAACAAATACCCAAATAAAGTTATTATCTTACAATATTATTATATGAATTAAATTGTAAAGTTACAATTCTATTAATATTAATTTTATGTAAATAGTAACTATTACTCAGTATAGTAAATAATAATAAAAAAGATTTTTTGCCCTAATAGTGACTTTGATCAGAAACTAGACAAGTCTCTGCCACCAAGAATCATAAGATGTTGTTCTTAAAACAGTTGCCAAATCTTTGGCCTCCGCAGTAGCTAGACGTTGCTCCACTTTATTAAACCAGCGTTCCGCTGCTTTATTTCCTAAATCCCATTCCTTCTTTAGCACACAAAGCAACTCCAACTGATCTGCATCGTGCGCTATTTTAGCTTCGATTGTCTCTCCTTCATCGTATTCTTTTAATAAAGCAATGATTTCCTGGCTAAAAGGGAGCTCATTTTGATAATCTCCATAAAGCTTTGACTCGTCGACCCGTAAATAGCGTTTATTCACATAATTATGATCTGCGGTACGCGCTTCCGGAAAATCATGATGCAAACAAAGCAATAGGAGCTTTTCTCTATTCACCGGAGCTTTACTCCATTTAGCCAAATAATAGGCTATCATCGTCATTCTATAGCTATGTTCAGCAACAGATTGCTGGCTTGATCCAAGGAAAGCAAATCCTGAGCGCGGAGTGTCAGATAACATCCCAATTTCTTGAAATAAGTGGACAAGATTTAATTTTTCCATAGAAAGATGCCTATAAAAATATTTCTTTGTGTATAAGACACCCTATAATCTTTTCCATTGTGAAAAATGAGTATAAGAATGCGTCTTCTCATAGTACTATTATTCAGTTTTACGTCGATTTATTCCTCTCTATTCTCACAAGATTGCATCGAAGTAAACCAGTGGGACATCCAAAGCGCTGTTACCCGTGCAATGGAAGCTAATCGCAATCTCATCAATAGTATCGATTCCGTTGCCCGAGCTAATATCAATCTTGAATATGAATATACCGAATTCAATTGGCAATACGGACCTAACGGCCGCGGTGGCGTTGCCGGCGGCGGCGGCCGAGGCGGGGGATTAAGTACAACCCTAGGCTATGACTTTAATAAACGCTGGACAACCGGAACCAGGGTAAACTTAAGCCCGGGCATAAGTTTAGAACGAAAAAAAGTTTCTTTTGCATTAGGGGCTTTTATCAGCCAGCCCCTTTTTAGAGGCAGCGGCTATTGGTATAATACCAGCCGTATTCAGGCTGCAGCCTTCACACAGCGCGGTGCTATCCGGTCTCTTTATAGCGCACAAACCAAGCTCATGGTGCGCGTTATTGCCGCCATGTATGAAATTGTTAAACAAGAAGAAATCGTGCGGTTTAACCGCGAATCCTTTGAAAGGATCAAAGGTTACGCACAAGCAGCAAAACTCAAAGAAAAGATCGGGCTTTCAGATAGCTTGGATGTCTATCGTGCTGAAACAGAGCTCCGCCATGCAGAAGATAATTTGACAGGAGCGGAAGAAAGGCTGGAAGAAGCCTACGACATTTTCCGTGAGCTTCTGGCTCTCCCCATGGATTTGCCTGTCAATGTCTCAGTGCCCATGATGTACACAGACATTGAATTCACCGGTGAAGAAGCCGTAGCTGCTGCTCTAGATCGTAGAATAGAATTAGATCAAGCGCAGGATATTATTTGGGAAAGTAAAAGGCAGCTCAACTATGCAAAAGAAAATATGCTGCCCGATATTAGCTTATTTTTTGACCATAAAGCCTGGCTCGGCCGTGTCGTTCAATCCTATCGTGATACGGACCCCGCGTTAGTCAATGGATATGCACCCTACGGCAGAGAAATCCTTTCTTATGAATGGAGCAATACCAATACCTGGGGCGTAGGTCTTTTAGCGAATAGTAATCTATGCCGGTATTCCGAGAAAAACTTCTATGAAAATGCCCTGATGAATTTGGATGCTTCCTATCGTAATTTGGAGCAGTCAGAAACCATCATCACAATGGAAGTTAGGAGAAGTATCCGCATCCTCAATCAGGCAAAAAAAAGAATACTCCTGCAGGAAGAACAGATAAAGAATGCCGAAGGGGAATTATACCTTTCCCAAATCAAGTTTGACCGCGGATTTGCCAATAACTTTGATGTCATACAAGCCGAAAGAAATCTAAGAAACGCACATATCGCATATCTCTCCGCTCTTGTGGAACACATCAATGGAGAATATATTTTTACTAATAACCTTGGGGTACTGGCGGAGAAACCATGTTTTTAAAGAATAAACTGAGGCGTTTTATCCTGTGGTCAGGACTATTTACCTTAACCCTTTTCCTGATAGTTAACTCTCGAACGTACTTTAACCAAGATAAAGACCCTGGCGAAGATATTGTCTTGCTTTCAGAAGCCCAGCCTAGAAGCTTTGCCGTAGAAGTTCCCACAGTAGGGGAATTAGAAGCCGCACGTTCCACTATTATAGCCTCTTCAATCAGAGGCGACCAAGGTAAAGTTATCTATCTTATTCCCGATGGCATCACGGTCGAACCCCATCAGATCTTAGTTAAAATGGATCCGACACCCTTCGAAGAAAAAATCGCTGAGCTCAAAACTAAAATCAACGACCAGTCAGCGATCATCAGTATGCAAATTCAAACGCTTGAATGGGAGAAAAACCAAGCGGATGTCGAAGAGAAAACTTGCGAATATGAAATCGAATCAGCCAACTTAGAACTGCAGAAAACTGTAAAAGGGGATGGCCCCCTGGAACTTTTCCGTCTGGAATCTGCGATGCAGAAATCTTGGTCAAAATACGAAGAGCTGAGCGCATATTCCGATGACCTCATCAAAATGGAAGAAGCAGGCTATATCAATCATGCCGAAAGGAAACAGGCCGAAAAAAAGCTGCAGGAAGAACGGGAAGCTTATGAGAACGCCAAGCTCCAATACGAGACATATAGCGAACATGTCCACCCCATGATCGTAAAAAAAGCTGAAACTGCACTCAGAAGATGCCAACTGCGTCAAGATGAAGTTATCAAAGGGGGGCAATATAAAATAGAAAAAGCCCAAGCTGCCCTACAACAAGCTGAACATGTCAAAAAAGACCTTCTCTCACAATTGCATGCAGCGCAAATGGAGCTGGCCCAAACAGAAATACGCGCCCCTACTCATGGAATGATTGTCCACCGTGAAGAATACCGTACAGGACAAAAGCGCAAGCCGCGTGTGGGCGATATCCTCGTACGCAACCAGCCCATTTTAGATCTTCCCGATCTAAATACTATGATTGTTAAAACAAAAGTACGCGAAGTAGACTTATATAAGGTACAAATCGGTAAATCTGTATTAATTGAAGTCGATGCCTATCCCCAAGTCTTCTTTAAAGGTAATGTCCAATCCATCGGTGTCCTCGCTTTAGCCGACATGGCCCGCAACGGTGTAGAAAAATACTTTGAAGTAAAGATAGCCATGAGCAATACAGACGAAAAACTACGTCCCGGCATGACTGCAAGGGCTACTATCTTAACCGATAAACTTGAAAATACCCTCACTGTACCTGTTTCAGCAGTTTTTGTAGAAAATAAAAAATCCTGCTGCTATGTGGCACGGCAAAATTCATTTGTAGTTACGCCCATAAGGATAGGTGCACATAACGACCAGTGGATTGAAATTACTGAAGGCCTCCAGTCCGGCGATCAAGTCGCATTAACAACGCCCTCTCCAGAATACATACTTCCAGGTTCACCATGAGTCAACCTGCTGACCTTCCTCTGGTAGATATACGCAAGCTCAGCAAGTTTTACCGCATGGGCGACACTACCGTTGAGGCCCTTAAAGAAGTAGATTTAACTATTCGCAAAGGGGAATCTGTTGCTATCATGGGCCCCTCCGGATCAGGCAAGTCAACGCTCATGCACCTCTTGGGGTGCCTGGATAAGCCCTCACAAGGAGAATATTATTTAGAAGGCCAAAATATTGCCGATTTGGATGACACTTCGCTCTCCTCTCTCCGCGCTTCTAGCATAGGGTTTGTCTTTCAATCGTTCAATTTAATCCATCAGCTGAACGTATATGAAAATGTTGAAGTCCCTTTCCTATACCAAAAACAAAAAAGAGCTAACTCTCATCAACGCATCCTCGAAAGTATCGATCGTGTCGGCCTTTCTAAAAGGCTTCACCATGTTCCAAAAGAACTTTCCGGCGGCGAAATGCAAAGGGTTGCCATTGCTCGCGCGCTAGCCATTGACCCCCTAATGATATTTGCGGATGAACCCACCGGAAACCTGGATAGCGCAACAGGGGAAAACATTTTACAACTTTTCCAAGAACTCAATAGCCAAGGCGTGACCATCCTAATGGTAACCCACGACAAAACCGTAGGCAACCACTGCAAAAGACTTGTACAAATGAAAGACGGACGAATTATCAGTGACAGCGCACAGGTAATATGAATATTTGGAATTCTCTAAGCAAAAGCTTCCGCACATTAATGATGCGCCGCCTCCGCACTTTACTAAGTACATTAGGCGTTCTATTCGGCGTCGTGGCTGTGATTGCTATGCTTTCCATAGGCGAAGGAGCCAAACAGGAAACTTTAGAGCAAATTGAACAACTAGGCATGAACAGTATTATCGTCCGCCAAATCGACTTAACAGACGAACAACAGCAGAAGGCCCACGAAAAACGCTCCCAAGGCCTGAGCCCCAAGGATGGCATTGCGATTGCTCAAGCCTACAAAGAAATCAAACACGTTGCTCCCGTAAAGGTCATAGAAGGAATGATAACCGGCGCTTCGACAGAAGTTGTTCCGGAACTTCTCGCCGTCACAGGCTCTTTCGCCGAAATTAAAGGTCTCATTCCGCAAGAAGGCCGCAACCTCTGCAACCTGGATGTGGATAGAAAACAGCAAGTATGCGTCCTCGGACACTCCATCGCCCAAGCCCTTGGCCTTCAAGGTCATGTAGGCCAAACTATCCGCATTGAAAATACGCAGTTTAAAGTTGTAGGCATCCTAGCGCCAAAACAATGGAGCCAAGGCAAATCCAACACCCTTTCCTCAAGAAACCTAAACACCTGCGTCCTTATTCCTTTAGGGTGCGAATCTTCCCTTCCCGCACGCCCCACCTCTCTCCCTAAAAATACTTTGAATGAACTTATCGTCCAACTCTCACATAGCGACCATATAATAAAGGGTAGCCGCGTCACCCGGAGGGTTCTGGAACAAACACACTACGGGGTTGAAGACTATCAAATGGTTATTCCTCTAGAGCTTATGCAGCAAGCCCACCGTACTCAGCAGACTTTTAATCTTGTACTCGGCAGTATCGCAGCCATCTCCCTACTGGTTGGGGGAATTGGTATCATGAATATTATGCTAGCCACTGTCTCTGAAAGAACACGGGAAATTGGCATCCGACGTGCCGTAGGAGCTAATAAAAGGCATATCCTAGTTCAATTCCTCTTAGAAACACTCCTTCTTACTCTCACAGGCGCACTTTTGGGCATCGTGATCGGAATATTTTTTTCTTGGGGCATCAGCGCCATCGCCGGATGGCAAACAATTGTCAAACCTTGGTCCATTTTGCTGTCTTTGGGAATGGCTTCCGGAGTCGGCATTTTTTCAGGGCTTTACCCAGCGATTAAGGCTTCTTCGATGAATCCAATTACCGCACTTCGACACGAATAACGTAAAAAATATTTTACTTAAATTTATTGTTTGCCACATAGTTCGAAAATGAACTTATTACAACGTAATCGAGGTATATCATGAAACGCTTGCATTGGTGCCGATCCCTGGTGGGAATCTTTGCCGCAGCATGTTTTACATTATCAACATGGTCCCCAGAAAGCGCTCTACAAGCAGGCTATTATTATGATGCCTGCGGTACAGCATATTTCCATGACGACAGTTCTAGTAATCGCCCTGTAGTAGTTGCCTCCGGTGGCGGTGACTGCGGATGCAGCATTGATTGGTGCACATTCCTTGGCGCTGCAATAATCGGAGCCATTGCAGGCGGTATCGCCGGTGCATGCTCAGCCCATGACGGCAAAAGAGGCCACAGAGGTGAAGAAGGACCCACTGGTCCTCAAGGCCTTCAAGGTCCTTTCGGTCCTCCAGGCCCTGCTGGCCCAGCCGGTCAAAACGGACAAAACGGTGTTGCAGGTCCTGCCGGCCCATCCGGTGCTCCAGGTGCAGCAGGCCCAGCCGGTCCAGGCGGCGCTCCAGGTTCAGCCGGCCCATCCGGATCTAACGGTACAAACGGAACTAACGGTACTGATGGCGCTCCAGGTGCCCCAGGTGCTGCAGGACCAGGCGGCGCTCCAGGTGCTCCAGGTGCTGCAGGTGCTTCAGGTCCAGGTGGATCTAACGGTGCTCCAGGTGCTTCAGGTGCTGCAGGCCCAGCCGGTCCAGGCGGCGCTAACGGTGCTAACGGCGGAGCAGGTCCAGGCGGCGCAGCGGGTGCTTCAGGTGCGGCAGGCCCAGCCGGCCCAGCAGGTCCAGCAGGTGGCTCTCCAGGTTCACCCGGTTCTCCAGGTTCACCCGGTGCAAGCATTGAAGCTCCAGAAACTGTTGTGACTATCAACTTTGAAGGCACTTCAGTAGATAACGCAATGGGAACATGGCGCGGAATCGTTATTTCTCCTGACCATCAGATCTTGTCCAGCGCACCGATTCAAATTGGTCCAATGGGTAATAAAACTGAGACAGTCAGCTTCACAGCTCCTGTATCCGGAAGTTATAAAGTTATCTTTATGGTAGATGAACAAAGCGGCATGGGTTCAACCCTTGGTAGCGCTTCCATCTCCTCGAAAGATGGCGCAGTTCAACACTTTGCCCCCACATCTGCGCTTCATGGTGCCGGTGAGCAAGTGGGCTTTGAGTTCGAATTAAGCAAATAAGCCTTCCTCACAAATCCTAGCCTTTGCAAAAGGGCTAGGATTTTTTTATCCCTCAATTTTTTCTAAGTTATACTTCATATACTAAAATTATAAAATTAATATTTTATTTTTTAAATAAAAAGCTACAAAACAATTACTAACATTAGTATAATGATTGTAATTAATTTAATAGTTAGCTTATGTCTTATATTTTGCCTCGTTTAACAACATCACAAGATCCATCCTTTGACAATATTTCATCCCCAGCAGATGACCTTGTAGAAAGTTTATTGGAGGATACTCACCTCCTTCAAGAGGCAATACTTCAAGAAATACGTAGTGATATCCTACCAAAACCCTTATTAAATAGAGTTTGTCATTTATGTGAAAAATCCCTGGATTCAATATTTCATGAAAAAATAGATTCAGTATGCAGAAATATACTTGGAGCTATTCAATCAAATGAGGATATAAATAAAATAGAAATATTGGGGATATTAAAGTTAGCTATCGCGAATAAATCCGAAAATACAATTAATGAGTGCACAAGAAAATTAAATAAAATTAATAATGACCTCAACAGACCGTTAATGTATTGTTTTGATAAGGATACCTTATTTGTATATTTTACTAATGAAGTACTCCCTCGACACGTCAAATCTGATTTAAGATTAATTGGCGATCAGATACCCGTTGAATTATTTCTTTCTATTAAAAAGTACAATCCCCCCGAAGTTCAAGCGCTACTATCTGAGGTTGGAGAGAAAATTTCAGCCCTGCATATTAATTCATGTAACACGAATGACTTAAAAAACGCTCTTATTCTCTGTCCCAATTTATATTATCTGGATATTTCTAAATGCAGTAAATTTTCTTTAGCGGACATTCCCTCATTAAAGAAACTAAAGGAACTCTTTATATCAGATTGCGAAGATATTGAATCCTTTCCTGATTTTTCTCAAATGGTTAAATTAGAACAACTTGCAATTATTAATTGTCCCGATTTTAAAATTGAACATTTAACTTCTTTGCCATCTCTATTAGAATTATCACTATCCGAGCTGAAGATCACAGCTCTTCCTGACTTCAGTCATTTCCCCTCGTTAAAAAAACTATTCATACAATCATGCAAGATTACTGAATTGGATATCACTTATCTACAAAAGCTGACCCATTTATCACTTAAAAAATGTAATAAAATTAAAACGTTTCCTGATTTCAATCAGCTTATCGACCTAGAAGAGTTAGATTTGAGCAAGACTAAAATTACCTCACTAAACATACCGGATTTAAAAAAACTTACGATTCTTTTACTTGCATCTTGTGAGAAATTGACGCAATTTCCAGAATTCCAAGCATTGACTCAACTTAAAGAATTAAATCTAAAATGGACTCAAGTTAAAAAAGTAGAATTAAGTGGTTTGATTCACCTTGAAAAGTTAAATCTTTCTCGATGCAAACATCTTCTAAGTCTTAATTGCTCACCCTGTTTGAATCTTAAAAAATTAAAGTTGGCAGGATGTCTTTTCGAATATATAAATTTAAAAGGATTGAATCGACTTTCTTATCTTGATCTTTCTTACAGTAAAATAAAAATAAAGTTTAATTCTTCTCATTGCCCAAATTTAAAGAAGCTAAACCTTGAAGAGTGCCTTATTGAATCTCTTGAACTTGTCGATTTTATGAAGTTAAAGAAATTACAATCATGGGGTTGTCCAAACTTGAAAAGCGTAGTGTTGGAAAATTTGCAGCAGCTTTCCGATGTTTCCCTGGGTTGTAGTCCCTTGGAAACCCTACGCTTTGCCAACCTACCTAATCTATTGGATCTAAACATTCAGGTTCTTTCTTGTTTGATTAGGATTGAGTTCAAAAATTTGCTTTTCTTAAAAAGCCTAAGAATTTCGAATTGCCCTCAACTTCTTCAATTACCAAATTTGCAAGAAACACCCCGACTGAAAATTTTAGATTTAAAGGAATTAAATCTGCCTACTCTGAAAATTGAAAATCTATCAAGTTTATCCCATCTCAGATTGAATGATTTTGAAACAAGCAATCTGTCAATCGCAAATCTACCAAAATTATCCGGACTTAATATTAGAAATTTGCACTGTGGAAACGACTATTCAGGCTTAAGGAACTTACCTTCTTTAGCTGAATTAAGAATTGTAAAATCAGGCCTTGAGAATCAAAATTTAAGCTTTTTATCTCAATTTCCAACGCTTAAATTGTTAGATTTATCTTATAACTGGCTTACATATTTACCTCACGAATTAGCTGAGCTAACTCGCCTCCAGGTATTAGATTTAGATTTTAACCAAATCGTTTCAAGTACTCTGTCGAACCAAATATGGGCATATCTCTCCGGTATGTTCAGTTCAACCCCCTCTAGACCGCAGCTCTCTCACCTTAGAAATTTGAGACAATTGTCACTGCGTGGAAATGAATTAACGTCTGTTCCTGAAGGAATAGAAAATTTAACAGAGTTATACTATTTGGATCTTAGTAAAAATCAAATCACTTCTCTTCCCCAAGAAATGATCTTACTTCAAAGGGTCTCCACACTCCGTGATGAGCTTTTAGATACTCTTCTCAAAGATTTACGAGGTGCTTATATGCTAGCTGCAAATAAGGGTAAAACTCTAAAAATAAAGCTGGCCAGAGAAGACTTCGAAACAAAACGTTATGATCTTATTACAGAATTAGCATCGACCCTTACAGAGGAACATTCAAAACTGAAGATAACCTATGAAAATGAAATAGGGGATGACATGTCGGGTCTTTCCAAGGATTATTTCGCACAGTTGTTTCATGCCTTTGCGGAAAAATGCCTCAATCAAGGGTATCCTTCCTGGTCATTGGCTTCAAAATTAGGCGATCCGGAAAAATTATTTTTATCTATTGGAACCATTCTGGCGTTTGTATTTAGGACTGAGGGACGTTACCCCATCGGTGATAAATTTTCTGAAGGACTTTTCAACAGTATAAAAAATTGCACAAATGAAATCATCGACACTCCTTATGAAAATCTATCGGTACAGCAGTTAGATGCATTAGCACACCCTGAGCTTAAAAAGGCTGTGAATATGCCAGCCCTCCTAAAATTTCTGGATGTGGAAGATAAAGAGGAAGGCAAACAATACATTTCCGTGGTGAAAAATTTACTAGACTCCTCAGGAGAGGAGGTTCCTGACGAAATCAAAAGCTACTTTGGCTACGAATTAAAGCCTGAAGTGTTGGAAATTGAGGAAGAAGTATTTTATGTTTTCAAAATGCAAGCGGATTTAGAGAGCATTAAAAAGTATGTCTTAGATGGATTAAGAAACTACTGTGAAGATGAATTAAAAGCTGTTCATGCAATTATTCGCGGGTTCAGAGAGATGAAACCTGTATGGGATGCACGCCCTAAGTTCACCGTTGAGCTACTGCAAAGCACTATTCAGGGCAATTCAAAACGGGAAACGATCCTGGCAAGCTTAAATTGCAAAAAGGTCAAACCTAAGTATCAAAAATGGATTAGAAAATGGATTAAGAATGCGAGTCCAGCGCAACTACAGTCCTTTTTAATATACACTGTCGGTTCCACAAGCTTAAAAGCAGGGCAACAAATTAAAGTGAAGGTAAGGCCTGGTCTAGGAATGGCATCACGTACTTGCAGCGATACTTTGGAGATTCCCCCCAAAATGAAAAAAGACATGCTTTACTTCTATTTAAACGGACTAAAGGGTGAAAAACAAACATTCACCATAGTGTAACTGAATTTAGATCCTCTTGCCCAAACAGAATTCCTCGCTATGTATTTTCCACCAAACGCCTACCTGAAATCTTTATAACGCGCTAATGATCCGTTGGCTTGAAGACGCTGATACAACACGCCTGCAATCCTTCCTAATGTATACTGTCGGCTCTCCTTCTTTAAAGGCGGAACAAAAGATCCATGTTAAATACTTAAAAGGGGAGGGAATGGCCTCGCACACCTGTTTTAATACTCTTGAAATTCCCCGCGAAATGGATATGAATATGTTCAATATCTATCTTGATGGCCTTAAGGGAGAAAAACAAATATTCGACATTGTTTAAGTACACTTGTCGCAATTTTTTATAGCCCCCTCTCCAAGGGCATATTCTTTCTAATAATGTTGGCCGTAAATCCCGCTAAATTCTCTTTGTTATTCATCACCTGCAAACGTTAATTGATAATTTTTATTTGACTCTGTAAGATTTATTTTATTCCGGAGACAAAACTAATGTCCTATGACGAAGATATTCCACCTCCTTATCGCGAGCTTTACGATGTCGTCATCCCTGACTTAGACTACTATTTACGGCAAATCGATTGCCGCGACGGATGTCCCGTGAATACAGACCCTCGCGGCTATATGATCGCCCTCCATGCCGGAAATTTAATGGAAGGCTACAAAATTGCGCGCGGCCCTAATCCATTTGCTTCTATCTGCGGGATGATCTGTGGCGCCCCCTGCGAATCCACCTGCCGCCGCGACCGTGTAGATAAAACCCTGACTATCCGCGCCCAAAAACGATACCTGGACGAATGGTTCGGACTAGGTAAGGAGGCGCATATACGCTCCCTAGAGATGAGCTATGCACGCGGTTCAACCAACCCCGCTCCGAATGGGTTAAAAGTCGCTTGCATTGGGGCAGGTGTTGCTTCGCTCACCTGTGCGCACGATCTGCTCCGTCTAGGCTATGCTGTCGATGTCTACGAGATGATGCGGATGCCGGGAGGTATGCTCACCTATGGAGTTCCTACCTACAGGTTGAAAAATACTGTCGCCCTAAACGAGATAGCTGCCATTGAACATCTAGGGGCTAAAATCTATTATAACATGAAAGTCGGCCGCGATATTACGCTGAATCAAATGGAAGAGCAGTATGACGCTATTTTTATCGGAGTAGGTTTATGGAAGAGCCGCGAACTGCCCATTCCCGGGGCTGACGGGCCCGACATTATCCGCGGCATCGAATACCTCCGCGTCTTGTGCGCTGAGCAAAAATGGAAAATTAAAGACAACATGGTGGTGGTTGGCGGTGGAAACGTAGCTTTCGACGTTGCCCGCTCTTCGCGACGTAACGGTGCAACCAAAGTCACGATGGTGTGCCTAGAATCACGGGATGAACAAACCGCTGATGAATTTGAAATTGAAGATGGCATTGAAGAGGGGATTGAGCTGATCAATCGCTTGTCTCCTATTGCTGTGGAGAGAGATGAATATGGCAATATCACAGGATTGCGAGTGCAGCGTATTTCCTCCCTATTCGACCATAACGGCCGGTTTATGCCTAAGCTGATTCCGGACACCCAATTCGTCATTCCTTGCAACACGGTAGCGTTAGCCATTGGACAAGCCACCGATACCAGTTTTATGAACGGCTGGGACAACAAAGATAAATTGGTGCTAGATCGAGGCATCATCAAAACCGAGCGAGGATCGGGCCGTACTACTGTTCCCAAAGTCTATGCCGGTGGCGATGCTGCCTTTGGCCCTGCGTTATTCATCACAGGGATCAGACACGGCCAGGAAGCCGCGCGCGCGATAGACTCCGACTTACGAAATACACAGCCCTACCAAGAGTTTGTGGGGGAATTTACCGAGTTAACACCTATACGTGATAAAGAATACCTACGCACTCAATGGTCTCTCCCTCAAATGCAGCCTGCAAATGAAAGAGTCAATAATTGGGATATGGTTGAACGCAACTATACCTCCGAAGAAGCGCATCAACAATCAAACCGTTGCTTACAATGTCATGTCAGTCCTGTTTTTGATGGAACTCTATGTATTAAATGCAATGGCTGCGTGGATGTCTGCCCTACCAACTGCCTTAAGCTTGTCCCTATTGAAAAATTGAATGTCGACTATGGCGAGGCTGTACTTAGACAGGCCGTAGATAATTTCTACGGGGTGGATTCAGCATCAATGAGTGATGAGGAATTGCATAAAATGGGCTCTGCCATGCTAAAGGATGAGGATTTATGCATCCGCTGCGGGTTATGTGCTGAAAAATGCCCAACACAAGCTGTGACCATGGATTCGATGAATTATTCTTTCCGCTGGATCGGTTGATATGCTGTGGTTTTTAGGCACATCTTTAGCTATGGCGGGCATCGGAATCATTGTATATTGCTATTTTCACTCTAAAGGGCAGTTTGACGACAACGAAGATGTAAAATACATCCTATTTAGGGATGAAGAAAACGAAAGAAAAGGTTAGTTACTGATGCCAAAATACCGCAACTCACTCAATGTCGACCCTGATGATAAAGACCCGGCCATATCGCGGCGCTCATTTCTAGCTTTAATGGGAGTAGGGGCCTGCATTCTCGGTGCCGGGCAATTATTTGGAGCCTCCTTCTTAGGGTTTCTGTATCCGAATGCAATGAAAATTCCCCCTAGCGTATTTGCCATCGGCAGACCGGATGAGGTTCTGGCATTAGAAGGGAAGGTATTTAACCCGCAGCAAAAAGTTTTTATTGAGACGCAGGCGGGGAAAATCCGTGTGCAAACAGCTGTCTGCACTCACTTAGGCTGCACAGTGAATATGGTAGCTACAGGGTATGCCTGCCCTTGCCACGGATCAACATATGATCAATACGGCAGAAACACAGGCGGTCCTGCACCCTTACCATTGGTCTATTTCAAGGTATTCTTAGGTGCTTCAGGCGATATTATGGTAGATAAGTCAAAGACAACACTGGATTGGGCCGACGCTTGGTTCTCTCCCATAGCTTAACGATTAGGATAGTTTAATATGGCAGCATTTCAAGGTAAAAAAAGAGAATCCTGGGGAGAATATCTTCTCAATCTACCCTCTCTATTCGTTAGGTCCATCTTCCGGCATAACTACCCTAACAACGATGTGGATCGGTCAGAGATAGTATTTAAAAACTTCTTCCTCCATTTCCATCCTGTCAAATGTCATAAGCATTCCTTGGACCCCTTTTACACCTTAGGATTGGGCGCGATCACTACCAGTCTTTTCCTACTTTTGACTATCACCGGCGTTATTTTGATGTTCTTCTATATTCCGACTGAAGACCGCGCGTACGACATCATGAAAGATTGGCAAACCACGACACCGTTTGCGATGATGTACCGCAACATGCACCGCTGGTCAGCCCACTTAATGGTTTTGTTTGTTTTTCTGCATATGTCCCGAGTGTTTTATACGGGATCCTATAAAAATACACGCCGCTTTAACTGGGTCATCGGGTGCACTTTGATGGTGCTGACTTTACTCCTTTCATTCACCGGATACCTGTTGCCTTGGGATCAATTAGCTTTCTGGGCGATTACCGTGGGATCGAATATTGCAGGCTATGCGCCTAACCTTCCGGGTTTTGAATATAACGTCAATAGGGTCATGCTCTTAGCGTCTACAAATGTCGGCCAAGATGCTTTGATCCGCTTCTACGTATTGCATGTGGCTTTCCTGCCCCTTTTAGCAGGAATCCTCATCGGTGTGCATTTTTGGCGCATCAGAAAAGACGGCGGACTCTCCCGTCCACCCGATAAATTACGTCCGGATCCATTACGGGTCATCCAAAGATCAGACACAAAAGAATCTTTTGCCCCGGGAGTAAAAAGAACCTATGGCTTGATGGAACTTGTGCGCGGCACCTGTCCCACTGTCGATAAGGGACCTTACAACTTTGTTTTCACTTGGCCGCACCTGCTACGGGCTGAGATGATCTGCTTTTTGTTGACGACAGCGCTTATACTAGGGCTATCATTTATTGATGCTCCCTTGGAAGAGCCGGCCAACCCTACAAAACCGCCCAACCCTTCTAAAGCCCCTTGGTATTTCTTAGGACTGCAAGAAATGGTTGCATACAATGCATTTTGGGGTGGTGTAGGCATTCCGGGATTAATGGTGTTGGGCTTGATGGCGATTCCTTACCTCGACCGCAACCCTAAGGGCGAGGGAGTATGGTTTCACCGCAGCCGTTACCTAGCCATCTTCCTTTACACACTTTTTATGATATCACAAGCCCTTCTGATTATTATCGGTACATATTTCAGAGGCGCAAACTGGGGCTGGATATGGCCATGGACAGAGAATTTTGCACGACACTAAGACACCTAGGTAAGGAATATTAATACATGCGATTGCGATCGAATACATCCCAATGGATCCTCATAGCTTCAGGAGTGCTTGTCACTGCACTTTTTGCAGGTTTTTTGTTGAAAGAGCTTTTTCCTGAATATAAAATCTATCAAGATGCCTATGTCGAACTTGAAAATTTCCGTGCTGAATACTCACATCAACCTCCACCGGATTTTGCCTTAGGGATCAAACAAATTGTGATGGAAAAAGCGGATAAGGGAAATCCAAATATCGATCGCTGCATTTCCTGTCACGTCGCTTTGCAGTTTACCCACTTCTCTCCCACCAAAATCGCTAAAGATATCAACGGCAATACTATCTATAACGCTGACGGTACGCCTCTACTCGTTCCTAATGAAGAATACGTCTGGGGTCATTTAGATGCAGCCATCGCAGAGTTGACCGATAGCAAAAAAAACGAGCAGTTGAATGCTACCGGCGAATCAGCCCAAGTTACACAACGGCTAAAACAAGCTGAAACCTATCTAAAATTAAAAACGACTACGGTAGGTGAACATACCTACGATATGACTAAAGTCCTTGCCATGCACCCCTTGATCGGCAAGGAAACACGCCCTTTTGAATTCCACTCTTTGGATGATTACGGGTGTACGTCATGCCACAGCGGAAACGGTCGCGGCCTGACAACCGTAAGCGCCCACGGCCCTGTATTTGATGGCACTTACGAAGAACAATACCTTGGACCCGAGCCGGATTTTTTAGAGAAAGATCCCCAGAACGACCCCAAATTTGCTTATGTATTTAATCACAAACCAGGTCACGACCTATTATACCAGACAACACCCTTGTTTCCGGGTGGACTGATCGAAGCAAAATGCGTCCAATGCCACCAGCCCTCATCACAGGCGCTGCAAGCATTAACAAATACTGCCGGATCCTTAGCTCAAAATAGGTCAAAGATTGCTAAATCGATCCAAAAAGCATTGTCCAATGAAGAGCAGGAAACACTTTCCCTCCTGACATTGTTGAACAGTCTGGAAAAAAAGGGATTAGATACTACATTAAAAGACCTTCAGCTTAGCGTCCAGGATTACTCCCAATCTCCTGAACAGCAGCAATTTAAAACAGCTCAGCTAAGCTCTTTAAAGCATATTGTAGATGCTAATCCTAGTAGCGGATTAGAATCTACAACCCTATTCTTACAAAACAGGCTAATACAAATTCTAGGGAATGAAAAGCTCATTGTATCTCTTAATAAGGCCATTGCCAAAAATCAAACCCTAGAAGAATTCATTGCAGCAACCCGTAGCAACTCCGATGCTAAAGGATCTTTATATCAAAAATGGGATGCTGTCCAATATGAAAAAGACCTCGTCAAACATGCCGGATTAGCTGACCTGTCATTTAGACAAACTGTTCAAAATACGGAAACAGCCGAGGCCCTTTCATCTGATATCGATGCCCTGTTAAATACCTACAATAAAGGCTATTCCCTCTACTTAACCCAAGCTTGCTATGCCTGCCACCGTATTGCCGGTATGGCCCGCGGAGGCGTGGGTCCCGAACTAACCTATGCAGGCTCATCCTATCCCTGGTTTGTTAAAGAATCTATCGTATGGCCCCAAGCTGACCTGAAAACCTCAACGATGCCGAACTTCCATCTCGACCATAATGAACTAGAAGCATTGGTAACATTCTTATTGGGGCAAAATGGACGTAATAAAACCGTTTCTGATGCTGCCTACAAGATAGCCATACAGCAGTGGGAAGCCGGAAAAAAACTGGATTGGGAAAAACCTGTTTCACCCGAAAAAATCCAAGATGTGCGTTATGGAATGAAAGTCTTTGCAACAGAAGGATGTTCTGCCTGCCATCGCCTGGAAGGGTTTGATTCCAACGTAGGATACGCCGTACAAAAAGACGAAAAAGTCCCTTTCGAAAAGGTTTATGCCGAACAAAAATGGTTTCGCTCTCTCTTTCCAGAGGTTATTACAGGAAAAAAACTCATAGAAGTTGTGGAGGCCTATTCTGCAGAGATCGATAAGCACATCGTCGATAATGTCCGTAAAAACGGCATCATTGAAGAGATCGAAGCATCCTCACCCGGAACAATAGAAGCTCTCTACCCCTCTTTCATCTTTGCTTCACGCGCAAAAAACAATGAATACCTCGATAAGGGTACCGACAGTGAAAAAGAACTCCATGCATGGAAAGACCGTATCCACCGCGTCTTAATGGTTTATATCCAAGAATATGGTCTAGGAAGATTGATAGGACCGCGTCCCAACTGGTCGGGTGTATACCGCTCCGATACTTGGCTCATGGAACACTTCCGCAATCCTTCCTCTTTGGTTGCTAAATCGATCATGCCCGTCTTTCCTTTTGACGATACTAAATTTTACACTCTAACTTACATGTTGGATGCTCTTGGACGTAAAAACAGAGACGCCGTCCACGCTATCTGGAATGCCACCGGGTTTAATCCTGAACTAGCCTACGACCTGCATTGCTCGCAATGCCACGGAACCTATAGGCAGGGTAATGGCCCCGTTGCGGAGTGGATCTACCCCATTCCCAAAAACCTCCGCAACCCCGAATTTATGCGTAATTTAACTCCTAAACGGGCTAAAGAATCTATCCGACTCGGAATACTTGGAACGCCGATGCCGTCTTGGGGTGAAACACCCAAGGACAAACTTGGTTACGATGGTATACCTGTACTGAATGAACAGCAGATCTCGCTACTTGTTGATTGGATGTTCAACCAACTGCCGGGGGGCACAGTAATCCAAAATGAACAGGATACGCCTAAGTGGGAATACTCCCCTCAAGATGTCATAAAAGAGCTGAAAGACGAAGGCGGCCAAAAGAAGATAGAGCCTAAGCAAAGTCAACTGAGCGCCAAGCAGCCTATTGATACGCGCTACCTGTTTGCGGCCTTAACGCCCTCTGCCGGTAAAGTACAAGAAGACAATTCCATCGCTCAATATTTCGACACCCTTCCTAATGATCCACATAAAGCAGACGCTGAAAGCTATTATATTAAGAAAAAATTCTATACTCCCCAGAATCTAGAGGAAGGAAAACGATTCTACGAAATCCATTGCGCTATCTGCCACGGACGTGATGCTGACGGCAGCGGCATCCGCGCAGCTATAATGACAGAAGCGAAACCACGTATGCTTAACAACTTAAACTGGCTGCACACCCGCGACGACCTGCGTCTGTTACGGTCCATTAAGTATGGCGTCCCGGGTACTGCTATGACGCCCTGGGGTGATCAGACAACATCTTTACTGCGGATGCAATTAGTAATGTATATCCGGACCCTAAGTGAACAGGCAGACCACCGCTCCGAGTTACTATCAGCTTTGTATCATACGTATGATAGATCTATCCAAACTGTCACCCTTGCGCGAAAAGACAGTTCTGAAAAACTGTCCCAAACAGAAAAAACCTATTACAAATTACTTACTGCGCGGCGGGAAGCCAATCAATCCGTAGCAGAAGGCAAACTTAGCCCTGAACAGGCAGCAGAAATATACAAAACAGAACTGCAAGCCCTTAGTCAGCTGAACTCACTAAGAAATGTCGACAAGACCTATGAAGACATACGCCTTAGCCTTCTTAAACAAAAAGATATGATGCTTAATCTCGGCAGCAAAATTATTAACAACCTTCAGACCATTCCTTTATTAGAGACATACATTAAAGCGATCCACCTAGGCTCTGATAACTTCACTTTAACCAAGAACGGCTTAGTTGTGGAATTAGGGGACGACGCAGAGAAAAGAGAACAGTATAAAAATGAAATTATCGCTTTTATCGACCAAAAAATTAGTGGCTTTCTGAAAAAAGCAGAGGAATTAGAAAAATTACCTGAGGAACCGGAAACTCAGAAAAACCTGCATGCACTTAAAGCCGACCAAGATAACTTACTCAAAATTAAATATAGGGTGATTAGTGACTTTGCTGAACTTAACCGCATGGATATTCAACAAGTTCAACTGTACCAATCACTCTTTAATAAAAAGGCCCCCTGACTATGACCGCAACTACGGCTCCTACAAACTACTCGCAATACGAGGATACGCCTGTTAAATGGATGGTCTATCCTGCAATCCTCTTCATGATCCTAGGAATGTCCGTGGGCGTTTTCATGGCATTCAACTCTTTTGTTTTTCCTGACTACTTCTCCGGTGAATATATTCATTTTGGCCGCGTCCGCCCGGTACACGTAGGCAACGTATTATTTCTTTGGCTTTTGTCCGCAGATATCGGCCTGCTCTACTTCCTTGTTCCCCGCCTTTGTGGTGTGCCGCTATGGAGCCCACGTTTAGGAGTTGCCTCTGCCATATTATGGTGGGTGACGCTTATCCCTACAATCTACTCTTATCCTCTCGGAACTAACTCCGGATGGGAATATGCTGAATTTCCTGATTATCTTTGGATATATCCTGTGAAAGTAGGGTTTGTCGCTTCCTGGATGATGGCTGTAGTCAACCTAAGCATGACTATCGTGACAAGGCGCTTCCCCAAGCTCTACGTCTCCCTTTGGTATGCTATGGGAACTATGCTGTGGACGACGATTACAGTTATCCTTGGCTTCTGGGCTATCTGGATGGTTCCCGGCGGCATGTCGCGCGTCAACCTTAACTTCTTTTATGTCCACAACCTTGTAGGACTAATTTTTACACCTATGGGATTAGCTCAGGCTTATTATTTCCTACCCAAATTTGCCAATACACCTATTTACAGCCATAAGCTTTCCATGATTGGTTTTTGGACGATCGCCTTCACCTATGCATGGGTAGGCTCACACCACATCCTCCATGGTCCCATGTCCCAATGGCTTCAGACGACTGCTATCGTCTTCTCCATCTGGCTATTTATCCCCGTCTGGACAGCGGTAACTAACCTATTCGCTACTCTTAAGGGAGAGTGGCATAAATACAATGAAAGCGCACCCATTCGCTTTATCCTTATGGGTGTTATTTTCTATCTTTTGACCAGTGTACAAGGGTCATTCCAAGCACTCAGAAATGTTAGCGAGCTGACTTCTAAAAACGACTGGATCATCGGTCACTCTCACATCTCCCTCTATGCGACTTTTACGTTTTTTGCTATTGCCGGTATATACTGGGTTATTCCTTCAATGTCTCGTAAACCCCTATGGTCTAATCGATTGGCAAACTGGCACTTCAACCTGAATATGCTGGGCACCTTCCCCTTTTTACTTCCTCTTTGGATAGGGGGATTCATTAGAGGCATGTTATGGGCTACTTGGGCGGACGGCACCTCCTATGCAGAATACCACGCAAACCTTGCCAACTTGACGTTCATTGATACTGTAGCAGAGATGCATATGTGGTGGGTCTTAAGAGCTATAGGCGGTGTCATTATCCTGAGCGGTAACATCCTCTTTGTTATCAACATGTTCAACACCATCCTCCTCCCCGCTAGACAAGAAGAACCTGCACTTACAGCTAAAGAGGCCGTCGCATGACAGACAATACCCCTAAAAAAGGCTTTTGGAATTCTGTAGAACTTTCAGCTGTTTTAACCATCGTGGGCATAGCCATTTTGTTTGCCTCTGCTGTCCTTGTGACACAAATTGCGCCTTATTTTATTGATAAGGAATGGACCCAGCCCTCTACACCTTATCAAGTACAAATGTATGAGATCTCCGATCCCCATATGTACATCAGTAGCTCACCATTAACCCCTGGAGAGCTACAAGCTGTCTACCACCTGAAAAAGGACTTCTCTCTACTAGCTTTTCAGGAAAGCGAAACTACGCGCATTATCGCGCCACCGGAATATGAAAAATACATTACTCGTTACCAAGATCCGCAATTAAAACTCACCTCCCAGCTATTTCTTTTACAGCCCCCGCAAGGTGAAAACCTAACAAAAGCCGATACTTTAATCAAAAAGCTGAAGCAGCAATGGCTAGCGGAGAACAAGGATCAGAAATCTGCACCGGATTTTGTGGTGATGGAACTATTCGCACCGAAAGGGGAGGAAGCCTTTGCTGTCGCCCCTACGCAAAGCCAACTAGAAAACTGGATCGATAAAGACTATACGATATTAGACCCTTCCAAAGATGTGCTCTACCACCAAAATCTAGGGGTCATATTTATTAGCAACCCTGTGGAATACCGTATTATCGACTATACATACTATGATAAGAAAGGATGGATGTACGATCCTAAAGGTAAACCCGTAGAGTCTTTAGCCGCCCTTAGAAGTAGCGATATGGGTTTTCTTTCGCGTAAGGAACTGATCAGAAAAGGGGAGCGCATCTATGCTCTGGAAGGTTGCTGGTACTGCCACACTGACCAAACACGTACGCTTGTCCAAGATGTGGTTTTGAATGGATCAGACTCCTATCCTGCCCCGCCTTCATCGCCTAATGAATATATCTATGACAACGTGACCTTTCCAGGCACCCACCGCATTGGCCCCGACCTATCACGCACCGGCATCAAACGGCCTAGCCGTGACTGGCACCGCGCCCACTTCTGGTCTCCTAAAACAGCCAGCCAAGGCTCTATTATGCCGGCATTCCAGCACTTTTTTGACAATGATCCCCGCGGAACGACGCATCGAGTCTCCGGTATACCCAACTATCAATTTGAAGCCATCTTCCAATATTTAATGACTAAGGGAACACGCATCACACCTCCTTCTCAAGCTTGGTGGCTAGGCAAAGACCCCATTAAAACAAAAGAAATCATTGAAGGGGGCCGTACACTTTAATGGATACCATTGGATTTTTTGGCGGGGCGCTGGCTTATGCCACGATTATTTTTTTTGCGACGACAGCCTTTTTGCTGTTTTTTTATCTCATGCGGAAAGGACGTCTGGATTTTGACGAAAGCGTAAAATATCAACTTTTTGAAGACGAGAACGATACATGGAACCACACCACGAAGAAATAGACACATTTGGGGATACAGGAATAACCTCTGCCCACGCGCCCGTTCCGCGCTGGTTAATGTGGTCGTATGTCATTATTCCTTTATGGGGGGTGTTATGGTTTGCTTTGTACTGGAATGGAAGCTGGGGTTGGCTGGACAGGGGATTTTGGGAGCAACTACAAAAGGCCTCCAATACAACCTATCCTTTTGCAAATCATATGGAAATTAAAACAGATAGAAAACCTCACTCGAATTAAGAAATTAAGATATTAAGATATTACCTCTTAATTAAGATTCTTTTTCTAGTTTTCTCAATCGTTTTGAATAGTCTACCGCCATCTCAGGCTTAGAAATTCGGTTATAGTAATCGATTAATAACTTAATGCTTTCCACATCATTTTTTTGCGCTGCTTTTGTTAACCATCCTAAGTCTTTCTGATTCCTTAATCCTTTACCCATCTCTCTCATCGCATCTATATGCCCGAATTCCGCCGCTCTTTCTAACCAAGAATGTATTTGTGCCTTATCAGTAGGTGTCGGTTTTGCTTTTACTTTATATTTTTGAGCGGCTTCAAACATAGCATCCTTATTTCCACTACGCGCTGCAATCAGCAGACATTCAAAAGCTTTAGCTTCAAGCGCTTTATCTTTGGGAGATTGTGCATTTGCCTTTTCTTCAAAGGCTTTACCTAGAGCAATAAATCTTTCGGCAAGTTCTAAACTAGGAACATTATAATTTGTTTGCTGCGCTATTTTAATTATCTGTTGATATGTTCTTAGTGCTAGCTCCAGTTCGCCTCTAGCCACACATAATTCTCCAAATGCAACAAAAGTTTTTAATCCAGTTTGAGGAGCACGTTTAAAACATTTATATGCATCTACAAAATTATTATTATCTACATATCTCAATGCAATACTAATATATTGATTTTCTGATTCGACGGTCCCTGATTTAAGCTGACGTAGATCTGCGTCAATTTCTTTTTTATGGCTTTCAGGATCAGAAACAAATGAATTGCCGGGAAGTTTTTTTAACAACTCCAACGCAAGGCCTGGATTTTTTTCTACTCCCACTCCATTCAAAAGCATTGTCGCCAATTGCACAATGGAAGGGCGGTGTCCATTCTCTGCAGCTGCATGAAACAATTCATAAGCTTTTTTTTCGTTCTTTTCTACGCCTTCCCCACTTAAATACATTGTAGCAAGTTGATGGGTGCATTCGGGATCTTTTTTTACGGTAGCTCCTAATAAAAATAGATCCGAAGCAAGAGTTTCATCTTTTAGATTATTTGGTGCGTTTAAATAAACTAATCCTAATTTTAGAATGTCATTTCCGGAAAATTGATCTAAGGCATCGTGAATTTTTGTTAGTATCTCGGATGATTCATTAGTGACGACTTCAGGTTTTTGAATCTCTTTTTTTTGTAATGATGCTTCAGATTTCGCAGCTTTTTCTGCTTTTTTGGTGTCTAATTGCTTTTTTACTAAGATAGCTACATTCCCAAAAACGGGGATAAATTCGGATAGACTACGATAAAAGGATTTGGTGGTCGCTTTTTTAAGATAGGGATCATTGACCTTGCTTTTCGCACTATGAACGGCGATACGCTCAATCGTGTTGAATATGATATTTACAGTACTTACGCCTGGAATTAAAGCGATATAATCATCTGCTTTAGCTGCAAAATCTGATACTTTATTAATCATAAACATCCTTGTTTTATAACTTTAGTATAATAAACTGAATATTTAGTTAAAATTAAAAGTATATTAATTATATATGAAGCTCAACGGTGAACATTCCACTTCTCTTAAGTAATAGATATTTATATATAACATTTCTCATTCTCATAAGAGAGGGTGGAAATGTTCATAAACAGCCTGTTTTCCTAGAGAGATCTTATGTTTAAGGGAGGTTTGCAAGTTGTGCATAAAGGGCAAGTTATGGACATAACCTGCCCTTGCGAAAGTTTACTGACAAAGTTATCGACGATTATTTAACAATGCTGCCGGCTGCAATGATTCCACCTTTGTTGATACAAGGGTGCCAAACAGACTTTTGACCCACTAATGTGCCTGGATTGCACACTGCATTGCACCCAATTTGGGATCCATCGCCAATGATAGCGCCGAATTTTCTAAGGCCTGTATTTATCTTATCGTCATCCGACTCAATGATGATCTGATTTCCATCCAACCGCAAGTTAGCTAATTTGACTCCAGCGCCCAAATTAACGTTGTTCCCAAGGATGCTATCACCTATGTACGCGAAATGCGCTGCATGGACCGCATTAAGCAAAATAGAGTTTTTTATCTCGGTAGTATGTCCGATCACGCAATGCGTTCCCGTGACTACGTTTCCTCGAATGTAAGCTCCATTGCGGATGATTGTTCCACGGCCGATGTAACAAGGGCCCTGAATATAAGCGCCTGGTTCAACAATACAATCTTCTTCAAAAAATACTGTTTCTGGATGGATGATCCAAGAACCAAGCGGAAGATCATACTCCTCAGCATTTCCACGTACATTCTTCAGATACTCTCCAATTTGGCTTAAAGCTTCCCATGGATAATGGCAGCCATTGAATAGCTTTTCGTGGATATAGCCCCGTGTTTCAAAAAAGGCGGATGTTGAAAGATCTTTCATAAGTGCGTTCCTAGACATTTTACACAGCTCCTTTAGAGGATAAATTAGATATATTCTTTTTCTCTTCCCCTAAGGGGGTGTGGGAAAGTTTATAACTAGGGGGTTTTCCCTGGTAATTGATTTGTTTATATCCTGTTTACAACTTGTCGGCAACTAGCTAAGTTATCTACGATGGATAGGTTGTAGCAAAGTTATGAACAAGATTTCGTAGATAATTTCAATAAAGCAGAAAGGTTATGATAAAAAAAGACAGCCTCAAGGATTTTCGTCGTATCCCCGGTGTAGGAAAGGAAATTTCCGAAGATCTCTATGATTTAGGCTTCAGGTCGGTCAATGAATTGAAGAACCTGGATCCGGAAGAAATGTATGAAAGGCTATGCGATTTGCAAAAATGCAGAGTTGACCGCTGCATGCTTTATGTCTTCCGTTGCGCTGTCTATTTTGCATCGCATTCTTCCCACGATCCCGCATTGCTTAAGTGGTGGAATTGGAAAGATTAATCATAAATTAGGCTTATCTAAAAAAAGATCTTAAAAATTATATACCAATTTGGTATATTAAATTTATCGACAACGAAATCAGCTTCCACAGGTGCGCTTGTGATTATTGAATTTGCCACGCGTGAACTTAAAGATATTTGTGAAAACGAAAAATCCATGCGGCGTAAATATGGGAGCCTATGTGCCGAGAAAATTAAAACACGATTAATGGATCTACTATCCGTAACAAATGTAGGAGAGCTGATCGCGGGAAGACCGCATCCACTTAAAGGCAAGCGATTGGGACAGTTCAGCCTTAGTCTCCACGGAGGGACAAAGCTGATCTTAGAGTGCGCTGATGAACCCATACCACGCACTTGTGACCATGCGATTGATTGGAATGCCGTTACCTGTGTCTGCATACTCTCCATAGAGGACTATCATGACTAGACATAAACAAAACAGCTTTAAACCCGATTGGATAGTGCCTCCCGGAGCCACTATTGCCGACGTGTTGGAGGAAAAGGGGTGGTCCCAAGCTGAATTTGCACAGCGCATGGAATACACCACAAAGCACGTCAACCTTCTCATCCAGGGAAAAGCCTCTATCACAGAAGATGCTGCAATCCGTTTAGAGCGTGTGCTTGGAAGTACTGTAAATTTTTGGCTTAATAGAGAAGCCCTTTATCGCGAAGCCATTGCACGAAAAGAAGACTTGCTAGGATTGAACGGAAAAGTGAATTGGCTTGCACAACTTCCGATCAAGGAAATGTTAAAATGGGGTTGGGTGAATAAGTGTTCTGAAAAAAGCGCACTAGTCGCTGAATGTTTGAAGTTTTTTGGCGTGGCGTCAGTGGAAGCTTATGAAGCACGCTATGCTGTACCTGTCGCCGCTTTTAGGGCATCCCGCCTAGAAGATGGAAGTAGAGGCTTTCTTACTGCTTGGCTAAGACAGGGCGAACGTGTTGCAATGGATGTTCCTTGCAAGCCTTACAACAAAGAAGGTTTTCTTGCTGCGCTAAAAGATCTGAGAAATCTTACATGCGAAGTAGATCAATCAGTATTCATTCCAAGACTCATTGAAATTTGCGCTGCAGTGGGCGTTGCTGTCGCTATCGTACCCGCACCCAAGGGTTGTGCTGTCAGCGGAGCAACTCGCTGGCTGGGAGTCGATAAAGCCCTTTTACTGTTAAGCAACAGATATAAGACAAATGATCAATTCTGGTTTTCATTTTTTCATGAAGCGGGCCATCTCCTATTGCATGGCAAAAAGCTAATGTTCATTGATATCGAAGGGCAGTTTGATGAGCAGCTTGAAAAGGAAGCCGATGTATTTGCAGCTAAACAATTGATTCCTTCGGAAATGATCTCCGAGTTATTGCAATTAGAACGGAATGAAACAGCCATTAAGCAGTTTGCTCAAAAAGTAGGGATAGGTCCTGGCATAGTAGTGGGAAGACTGCAAAGAGAAGGTTTGTTAACATGGCAAGAATGCAACCATCTGAAAATTAAAATTCAGCTTTGAGAGGTATGACTCATCATAAACAGGATGATTTTTTCTGCCCCAGGGTGATAAATTACGGCGGCATGTTCTTTATAGAAGCCGGAATCCAAAAATCAGATAGCTTTCTCTAAGTCCTTTCATTTGACTTACATCTAATAAAAATTTTAATGTACAAAAGTTTAACCCTATCCAAAGTCTGAGTGTGGATGAGATCATTCTTGAAATACTTCCTCCGCCACAAAAATGGAATTCCGAGCAAAGGGATAGTTACTGCTGTAGCGTAACACAAGTTATTAAAAATCAAAATATTAGGTATGTTGGAGTGCCGGAGGTTGTTAACGAATCGCGTGAGACAGAACGCACTGTTGCGTACCAACATAAAATAGATAATATCGAGTTCATCGAACAACTTAAAGAATATGCCCCAGACTTAATTCCTATTCCTTACAAAATCTGTGTGCGCGCAACAAAATCGAATTTTCAAGAATGGATCAAACAAATTTATGAGAAAGGATACCGACACATAGTTTTAGTAGGGGGAGAAAACCATAAAATAGAATATCCGGGTTATACAGTCTTAGAAGCAGCCCGTCACATCAAAGAGCAATTTCCTCTAATGAAAATGGGCGGCATAGCCATTTTCACACGGCATGGAGAGGCCAAGCGTATTCTTGAGAAGTCACAGGCCGGGATCGACTTTTTCTTTTCCCAAATTGTGATAGAGCCCTTCAACATGAAACAAATTTTGCATAATTTATCTAAGCTATGTAAAGAACATAAGAGAGGGCTTCCAAAAATCTATGTCTCTCTCTCGCTAGCCTCACAACCTAAAGACATCGAGTTTATGAAGTGGCTAGGAGTAGAATTTCCTACTGCAGTCCTGGATTATTTTACGTGCGAGGAAGAACGGCAAACCTTGGAAGAGCGCTCTATTGAAACGGTAGAGATGATCTTAGATGAAATATTTCATTTTATGAAAAATGAAGGTTTCGACATCGGATTTAATATTGAACATATCATGTACAACAACTTGTATTTGAGCCAAAAGTTGCATGAAAACATCAAACAAAGAATAGCATCCGCATGAATATCTTATTGCCCGGACAGTATCCCCGCAGTGAAGCATTAGTTGCTGCCAGCAGAGATTTGGACCGTGAACGCATACTGCCTGCAGATTTAGAAGCAGTGCGCCAGCATGACATAGAATCACTGAAAGAGCTGCAGAAGGGGTTTTCATATATCACTACAGGGTTCTTTGAATGGCAAGATTTGATGCGGCCTTTTTCCACACTGCTACAAGCAGAAGTAGGAACTCTAAAACGCTTCTATGAAACGAATACGTTTTGGAAAATATTGGAAATTCATTCGCAACAAATCCCTGCAGAAGATGTTTGGGATATTTGGATCCAAAGAAATTTCTTTGGTAGCGGTGGTCAGTATAAAGATAATCCCTTGGTATTTACTCTACCTTTTCTCTTCCTATTTAAAGAATATTCCAATGGAATTTCTTTAGAACACATTGCAGATATCCTAGTAAAAACAGCACTGAAACTAAGTAAATTTCCCCATAAACTGATTTGCTTTTACGAACCTACCTTTGGGTGGAGGTCTATAACCCCTGAAGAAAAAGAGATGGGATTGGAGCTGATCCAAAAGATAAAAGCGCTTACATCTACTCCTATCTATATCTATAGTAGCTTTTTCCCCCTGGAAAAAGACTTAAAGTATATTTACTCCCTTCCCGCCGACGGCTATGGCATAGATTTCTACGCAAATTCCCTGCAAGAGACTTTGCCCTCTTTCCCCAAAGGTAAAACCCTTCTAGCAGGTATTATCAATACGCAGTCCACATTGATAGACCCGGAAAATGGATTGGAAGACTTTTTGCTGCAAGCTGTGAATTATGTCGAAGATAAAAGGATCTATATCACTCCCAATGGTCCCGCAGAATTGCTTCCCAGAGCGATCATGGATCAAAAGGTAAAACATGTTAAAAAGGTATGCCGATGCCCCGATTAATAACCCACGAAATCGGTTCCCTCGCTAAAACACCCTGGAGGGTGAAAGTTTTTTCAGGACACCCTCTCGATCCACATGATTTAATGGTTGCAGAATTCTGGGGTAAAAGACTAGCTATTCCCGACTATCAGAACCTTCTAACCTTGCTCACTAAAAATGACAGTTTTACTCCTCAAGATAAGCAGGAAATACTCCGTTTTTCGTCGCTCTACGCAACTAAAATGTTAGAAAAATCAGGTCTTGATCTGATCTGGGATGGTGAACAACACAGGGTAGAGATGTACGAATATGCTGTGAGAAGAATGCAGGGATTTACTTTTCATGGGCATGTACGCAGCTTCGATAATAAATATTACTGTAAAGCCTCCTGTACACATGCGCCAAGTTTTAGCGAGCCATTCCATACACAAGAATACCTGCAGATAGCTCAATTTACAGAAAATCCCGTCAAAATTCCTATCACAGGACCCTATACCATCATGGACTGGTCTTATGATGAACACTATCTGTCTTCTGTTATTCCAGGAAAAGAAAATGTTAAAAAACTCGCCCATCAAGCACGACAGAACTTCCTTAACGACGTAGCAAAAAAAGTCACCTATCCTAATATACGCGCCTTGTATGACAAAGGAGCGCGCTACATACAAATCGATGAGCCTGCAGCGACCACTAAACGTGATGAAATTCCTGAATTCATTCAGGCCATGAAGGATAGTATCGGCGACCTAGCAGGAAAAGCGTTTTTTTCTGTGCACATCTGTTTTTCCGATTATCATAGGCTTTTCCCGGCCATCCTTGAATTGCAGGGGATTTTAGATGAGATACATTTCGAATATGCGAATAGGGACACTAAGGAACTAGGTGTAACGGCTGACCAAAGAGTAGGATATGAGATCCTAGAAAAGTTTAAAGACACGCAGTTTAAGATTGGCCTAGGGGTATTAGACGTCCATACAGATTTCATTGAGCCTCCTGAGCTAATTCGGGATCGTATACTGTATGCAGCCAAGGTCATAGGAGATCCTAATAGGCTCTATATAGCCCCTGATTGCGGCTTAAGAACACGTACTTGGGAAGTTGCCTTCCTTAAACTGCAAAATATGGTGGAAGGAACACGATTAGCTGAAAGAGAATTGGGCTTAGCATAATTTAGGGGGCTCTTATGAAACATTCCAAAGTTGTCATCATTACCGGCGGGGGAAAGGGCATAGGTGCAGAGTGTGCTAGATATTTACATGCGCAGGGAATGAGCATCGTCATCGCAGAGCTAGATCCTAAATTAGAAAAGGATTTTGCATTGGATGCCGACAAGTTTCTGTTTTTAAAAACCGATGTCAAAGAAGAAGCTTCCGTAAAAGCGCTGGTTCAAAAAACGGTAAAAAAGTTTGGAAGGATTGATGCGGTCATCAATAATGCCGGACTTTTGCCCAACAACCTTCCCAGTATAGAGAAAATGAGCTTAAAGATTTGGAATGATTTTATTGAAACCAACCTAACAAGTGCATTTCTTAGTTCAAAGCATGCCGTGCCCTATTTGCGTAAAAGTAAGGGCTCAATCATCAATATAGCCTCTACCAGATTTTTGCAGTCGGAAGGGGATGATCTTCCCTATAGTGCTACCAAGGGTGGCCTAGTATCTTTAACACACGCCCTAGCCGTACAACTAGGACCGGAGATAAGAGTAAATTGCATCAGTCCCGGCTGGATCAACTCTCATCATGAAAAGTTTACCAAAACAAACCATCAACAGCATCCTGTAGGAAGAGTGGGCGAACCCCGCGATATTGCCGCTATGGCTGCCTACCTGATATCGGATAAAGCAGGATTTATCACCGGACAAAACTTCATCATTGATGGAGGAATGACTGTGAAGATGATCTATAAATAGTTAATTCTTCTAATGCGCTCTTCTAAAGATATAATAGCCCATAGCAAAGATAGACATTCCTGCGGCTGCAACTAAGATGATCTTGGGCGATAGTAGTAGTAATACACCGCCTAACAAGCATATCACAGCATCTCCCAATACCCTTAAAGAGACCTGGACACCCATGACTTCTCCTTGAATGGAATCTGAGACGGAGTTGGAAATTTTTACCGTGATCAATGTAATCGCCAAGCCGATAAATAAACCGCTGATTGCAAAAAACAGTGTCATAAGAAACGAAGAGTCTGTCCACACTATCCCCATTAAGCAGAGTGCAAATGCCCCCATAGAATAGATGATAGCGGTACGGTTTGAAACTTTATCTGAAAGGTATTGTGGAAGCCATCCATTACCTGCCGCAAGTGTTAAACAGAGCACCCCATTATAGATCACCAATTCAGACGGGGTTAAATCCCATTTAACCGTTAAATAGACAGGGCCAAATTCATACAAAATATCTACAGCTAACGTAAAGCACGTAGAAGTGATCATGAGGAACTGCAAATACTTATTCGCAAATAATTGCGAAAGTCTTTTGAAAAGGTTGATACGCTGCCAAAAACTACGTATTTCCTTAGCCGTAATGTTACTGTGATCAAGCACCAAACCAGACAATACCGCAAGACCCAAGAAAAGCACGCAGATGCAATAAAAGGGGGTCGAAGCAGTCAAACCTTCAACGACGCTTTGATCGGTCATCAGACCGCCAATGAGCGGGCCTAACAGGAATGCAATCGAGGACATAGCATTAATTTTTCCGAACGCTTCATGTTTCGAGATTGTTGTCAGGTCTGTGGCTAAAGCACGTGCAATAGCAATGTTTCCTTCCATTAATCCCACCATAAAGCGACTGAAAATCAGCAGTCCGATCATTTCAAAAGTAATTGCAAGACCGGTGATCAAATTAAAAAGTGCTGAAATAATAAGGCTTCCTGCAAGTATATTTTTTCTTCCATAGTCGTCAGAAAGTGATCCTAAAATGGGCGATCCAATAAACTGTCCTAGAGGGTAGGCTGCAAGAGTGATCCCCAAAAAAATTGCTTTGTAGGAATAATCCCAGCTTGGATGGATGATAGAATAATCAGGGTTCAAAAACAGGACAGGAAAAATTAGATAGGGCATTGATATGCCTATAAATCCCAGAAAAACAATCACCAGGATGACCCAAAATTGCCGTTTCTGCTTTTTACTTACTGTGGGAGAGTTTTCTAAAGAAACCATTTTTATATCATGTGAGTGCACTAACAATAATCTAGCATAAAGCAGACTTACGCGAGGAGGTACTAAACTTTATTTCTTTCCTGCAGCGCTGACTGTTTGCAAAAAGTGATCCACGCTAAAGCTTGAAAGATTTTCTATCTTCATGCTTGCTTCTGAGAGATCTTGCATTTTTGTAAATTCATTGGGTACGGCAATCGTGATGCATCCTGCGGCCATTCCTGCCAACACTCCCGTGGTACTATCTTCAATGACAACACATTCGGACGGCAGCACGTTCAATAGTTTTGCAGTATGTAGGTAAATATAAGGCTTGGGTTTGTTCACACCCTCAGGATCTGAGTATTCCTTAAGATCGTCTTGGCCGGATAAAATAATGTCAAAATGCTCTTCAATGCCTAAATGCCTTAAGTTGCTTAATATTTCATCCTTGGGAGCTGCGGAAGCCACTGCCAGCTTAAGGTTTAAACGTTCTTTATCTGCTGCCAAACGTTTTAGAAATTCGACCGTTCCCTGGATAGGGGGCAATCCTTGTTGGTGCAATTCGCGATAATGGGAGCGTTTTTCAGAAAGAATATCTTCTGAGTTGTCATGACCAATAGCCTCGGCAATAAGTTTAGCAATAAAAGTTGCAGGTTTTCCTGTGTAAAGAAGGCATTGTTCAAAAGTCAATACATGCCCTCTATTCTCTACAGCTTTGCGCCAGGCAGAAAGATGAGCATCTTCGCTATCGACAAGTGTACCGTCACAATCAAATATAATCGCTTTAATAGATTGTTCTGAGAAAAGAAAATTTGTCATACATAACCCTATCAATAGTAAAAATCTGATCATAGAGATGATAATTGTGTGCGTGGGAAAGATAGTCTTTAAAATGCCGACTATCTTTCCCAAAAAAATAATCTAATTAAAGATAATACATGAAATAATAATATGCAAAAATAGATTGTTTATTTTTTATTCTATTATTTAGCTAGAAAGCCGCTGATTATTTTAGTTTCCGTACCATTATCAATGAAAATTGAGTAACTCATTTCTTTCAAAAGTTCTTCATACGTCGTAATAGGCTCTGCAGCTTCCAATTTAGTTCTAGAGTCAACCATGGATTGGTTTAAGGATGTGGACGAATTTTTTATCAATTTAGTAAATTCAGACTGAAGAAATTCAGAAATATTGCTTAAAACTTTTAAATACTCCATACGGTAAGAGAGCATAGAGTTTATAAATGATTTACTTGTTGTAGCTCCGTTTTCAGATTGCCATTGGTCTACCATAATAGAGAAAATCTGAGGGTGTTTAACGAAACTCATTTTTAGATAATCTTGGAGTAGCTTCTCACCAACTATTACAGGAAAATTTTTTGTCGTTTCAGCTAATTCCGGCTGATTGCTGAACCGAGCAATCGTATTAAATAAGTTCAATGGTTTGGATTTATCTACATCATCTGTAACGATTCTAATGAGAAATAGGTACTCTTCTGAGTCCGCATTACTTGGGTTAGCAGCTAGTTTAAGTGCTTCTTTTTTGATTTCAGTGATACAAGCTTTTCTAATGTCTTCATCAGGTTGCTGAGCAAGTAGAAACATTGCACGCGAAAACTGGGTAGCCGTTTTAAGTTTAAAAATATTTCTAGAAGTTTTAATAAGTTTATTATTATTTTCCAATAGCTCTGCCCGAGTTACTTTTGCTTCCGCTATGCAAGTGATTGCAATTTCTGTGATGATAAATGCATCCGGCTTTGAAGTTTGATTCAAATCCTTAAGAGTAGTTTGAAGTAGGTCCCCCACTAAAGTTGGGATGCTTTCTGCTGTGTTTCTAATGGATGCTTCTACTGAAAAATCTCTCATCTTTACTTCCTTGTACTTAGTTATGACTTAGTGTTGAGTTGTTGAACGGATTATTAGCGAGTGTATATTAAAGAAAAATTGGTTTAATAACCAATCTTGAGGTGTATTTTATAAAAATCTCCCTCTATTTGTGAAGAGACACTTGTAAAATCCTTTTTCAAAGAAGCTGGCTCTAAGTATCCCATAAGGGCAGTTGGAATAAATATTGCACGCTTTATAAAGTATGTCTAATATTGTCTAACATCACTTCCTTTGAGGAATAAATGAATAAATTTGATTTAAACCTTCCTGCAATAAAAGACAGGTTGCTTGCTGAAAGTGAATATGCGTTTGCTTTTCTCACTAACATACCTATCGTCCCAGGTCACACCCTCATCTGTCCCAAACGTTCTGTTACATACAGTAATGAGCTTGTAGAGGAAGAATTAAGAGATATATTCTCGCTTAAAAGTATGGTGTGCAAAATTTTGCAGCAGGCATTATCAGCAGAAGGATTTAATTTTGCTTGGAATGAAGGGAGTGTCGCAGGCCAAACAGTCCCGCATTTTCACTTACACGTCGTTCCTAGAAAAGAAGGGGATGCTGGGATAACGGGTTATGAACCACGAGTCTTTCTATATCGACCTGGAAGCAGGGCTAAATCTCCACATGAGGAATTAACATCTTTTGCAACGGAGTTGAGGCAATATTCTAATAACCTATGAATGCAAGTCCTTTCATAATCATCCGCTCCTATGAACTTACGAAACTCTTCTTCAAGAGCTTTCTGAATCAAAGTTTGAACAGCCTGCTTTATCTATAAGTGCTTCTTGCCAATCGGAACCAATACTGCTACGATTCATATGAGTCATCTCCTTTGTTTGTTGTTTCGTCAAAAACAAACTAACATAAGGTAAGATGACTCACGATTTCTTAGTGATTTACCAATTTACACAATTTTACGGACTCAACCTGTACTTTAGAATATCACATATAATCGTTCACAAGTTATTTTAAGAGCGTTATGAAGATAATAACAAGGCGTATACTCTCCTTATCTCACCCATTCTCAGTGATCTCGCCGGCACAGTGGTGAATATATTATTAATGTTCACTCAGCATTCAGATTGTATTTCATCACTTTTGCATGAACCCCACTTTTGTCCCTTTCTTCATCATAGGCATCCCCTTGTAGGCTGCACGTCCACTTTTCCATTTCTTGCACTTCTTTTGCCTTTATGAGGGGAAGCTTCGCTAATCTGCGGTTTTGTGTGGAATAGTTGTGAGGGCTAAGCCCAACAATAGCTGCATTAATTTGACCACCCTGGATCAAGGCTGCAATCGCTATGCTCGCTATGTCTGAATGATATTTGATGGCTAGATCGTTTAAAACTGTGAGGCGTCGTTGAAATTCTTCCCATCCGCACGCTGCATCAATGAGAAGCTTGTACTTTACTAGGGAACGGTTTTCTAACAGATCCAGTGCGGGCTCTTCTTTCATCAGCCATTTCTCGCTGAGAAAGCCTCCAAGCACTGTGCCGTAGGCGAAGATTTTAATCTTTTTTTTACAGCATAAGGCTCCAATTCCACGTTCTACCCTTTTGTCGAAAAGTGAGACTTGAGTTTGCAATGAGGCAATATCAAACCGTTCCGCAAATTCCTCAAGATATTTGCTATTCACGTTGGTCATACCGATTTCAGCTATTTTACCTTTGGCCTTGAGTTCTGAGAGAATATCCATTGCGAAAAGGTAGTTTTTAACTTCCCAATCCCACCAGTGAAATTGCACCAGATCTATGCAGTCCACTTGCAAACGCTTCAGGCTGCGATCGATAATGTGTTCGACATATGTGCGGTCGATCTGCTGCAAGCGATCGATATCGGGCACAAATTTCGTATGAATGCGTAGCTTCTTTTTTGGATTAGCTTTTATAGCCTTTCCCAATAGCTCTTCGACCCCAAGATAAATATCTCCACAGTCGAAAGTGGTAAATCCGTATTCGATGGCATCCAGAATAGGTTGAATAGTTACATCATGGCGGGAATGATCCGCAGCAAGCTGCCAACATCCCCTAATGATATTTGATGTATTGATCTCTTTATTCATGATGATGCCTTGTAGTTGTAACTTGATGATGGTAAAACGTCGTTTTTCCTATTCGCGAAATTTTAAAAATACCTCCACAATTCACATCGGGACAAGCGACAAGGTGATCTGTACTGATCCAGTCGTTCGGATGTGTGAACCTCTGCTTGATGGTAATGATGGGAATCAAGGCAGCAAGGCAGTAGATGGGAAAGCTTTGACCAGTCGGCAACGAAAAGTTTTCGCCTGAAAGGATAAAATAGTCCCCTACCTTGTGATTACAGACCATAGGTTTTAGGCCATTATTGGCCACCTCTACCTTGATGTCATAGAGTTCAAAAGAGTCATTCTGTTGCATACATCCTCCTTTTTAAGGATAAAGCCTGTTGCCAGTGCAGCCAACATAAAGGGTACACAGATGGCAAAATTAGTGTTAAATAAGACAATACTGCCGTGGCATATTGCGGGCGCTAAAGCTGAAGTGAATGAGGCGCCAAGAGAATATGTGGTCGAGATAGCCGTATTACGCGCTTCTCCTGAAAAAAGATCCCCGAAAAAGCGGGGTGTACAAAGCGCAAAGATCATCAGGAACAGGTGCGTAAGAATTTGCGTCGTCACCACAGCTGTATAGGATGAGGACACTAAAGCTACCCCTAAAAGGGGAGCGCTTAAAAAAACACCCATAGCGCCAAATCTCATCAATTTACGATAAGAGATAGCAAGCTTATCGGCAATATAACCGAAGCAGGGCGGGAGGACGATCCACAGTCCAAGCAAAACCGTGTTTGCTTTAAATATTTCAGCTCGAGAAATCTCCAGATCTTGGTGTACGCGTTCATTGAGGTAGATCAAAGATCCGTAAAAGACGAGGACCATCGTGGATGCGACAATCAAGGCACTCAAGATGGCTTTCTTGTTTTTTACAGATTTTGCGGTGATTTCGGACACCTTTTTTGCAGTGGCTACATGGTATTCTTTCATCAAGGAACGGAACAGTAAGAGAAAAAATCCAACTAATCCCCCAATCAGGAATGTCACACGTACATGATCCACATACTGACTGGCAAGGAAGCTGGCAAATACTCCTCCGACATGTGTCGAAGAAACCACACAGGCTCCAAAGAAAGTACGGTATTTAGAGTTAAGTTCGTATGCGTAGGTCATCGCCGTTCCATACTCTCCGCCGACAGCTAACCCTTGAGCAATGCGGCACAGAAGAAAAAGCAGTGTTGAGGTCACACCAAGTACTTGTACACCCGGGATAAATGCCAAAGCGAGAGTGGCGGCCGACATCAAACACATAGAACTCACAAGCGAGGTTTTTCTCCCATAGAGATCTCCAATGCAGCCGAAGTAAAACGCACCCAAAGGCCGAAATAGGAATGCAATAGCATACCCTATATAGGCGAAGAGCATTTTTAGAGCCGGGGTGGAGGCGCCAACGAATTCTTCCACAAGAGAACTCGTCAGCAGACTGACGAGCATCATATCAAAGTGTTCGAAGGCCACCCCCAACGCCATGATGAGAAAGCTTAAGTGTGATTTGCTAGATTGCATTGCCTGCTTCCTTACTTTGTGGAGAGCCTTTTAACTCCAGCACAAGAGATTGATCTTTCTCGAAAATCCCTTGGATGACTCCTTTAATCGACACTGACTTGTCAATCCATTTTTTGACATAGGCTTGTGAATACGTTTTAAAGTTGCTATGTAATTCATCGGATCCTTTCAGGTGGTCATCTAAAAGCTGTTCGACTGTATATGGAACAAGGGTGAGACCCAATGTGCCGCCCAGCCCTGCAAGAGGCGAACTGTGGCCTACAGCATCGCCGATCCGGAATACATTCCCTCTTGAACAAAGAGACGCTATTCGATTTGTAATGTGTACCGGTTGTTTAACTGTTTCTAAAACTTTGGGTACTTCTGTGATCCCTTCATAATTGAAGGCTTTTTGGGTTGTGTCTAGTATCAGACGATTAATCTCATCTTGGTTGAGATTTCCATCCGAAGTTACAGCTACGTTCACAACTTGGCTTTTGGCATTGAAAATCACGTTTGCTATTTGCAAGATTTTTTGTGAAGTAATGATCATGGAGAGGACAAAAGTTTTATCTCCATGATAGTTAAGGTTTCCAAAGATCCAGTTTTCACCCGTGCAAGCATTGTTCACCACGTCGTCCAAATCATTCACCATCTCGAGTTGTTGAATGGATGTTGAGTGTGTGCCTTCGGCTATAAAAAACAAATCGGGTTCAAGGGTTATAGGAGGGGAACCATTTTTTTGAGTAATCTCAATTTTTGATACCTTTTCCCTTTCTATTGGATTTACAATTTTAATTTCAGATTCACTTAAAATTCGAACTCCGAGCCCTACTACTTTTTGTGCAAGAAAAGCTTGCAAATCCTTTATATGCACGCTGTAGATTCCCTCTTCCTTGAAGAGATCCTTAAATTTCATAGGATTTTTGTTCAAACATCCCTCAAACTTTAGTTCGCTGACATCGGAAGTTGCGATGGATTGAGTACCCCCTTTTCCAAAGAGCACAATTTGATGATCATTAATTCTTGCCGCAACAGATGTTTCAAACTCTTCTAAAAGGTTAAACTTTCGTAGGAAAGCTTGTGCTTCCCTATTGAGATTAATAATATTGAAGCGGGAGAAATCGTCGCGTTTTTCGGTGATGACAACGTCATACCCTTTTGCATTTAATTCAAAAGCTGCCGCTAACGCGGCGATCCCGGCACCACTTATCAAAGCAGTTTTTCTGCCGCTTGATTGTTCAGGACTAGCAGTTTTCGCTTTTCCTACGATATTAGCGATTTTGTATGAACCGTTGTTCCGAACAAATTTCTCTGTATCAGGAGTGATTTGTCTTTTTTCTATTTGTTGTACTTTTGATGTGGATAAAACTTTCATAATTCCGTCGAAATAACTAAATTTATTTAAAAACAGCGTATAGGTACGCTTGAACGTAGTTATTGTTTTTTAAACTCGCAGGCAGTAAATCCTTGAGTAGTTAAAATACAAACGTCAGACAACTGAAAAAAAATCATGTATCCAGTTGACTAAACAAAAAACTGTTTTTGATAAATTAGGATGGGCGCCAACGCCAGAAGGACTTTTTGAAAGAGTGGGAAAGAAGGCAAGAGCAAGCAGACATAGTCGAAGCTGGTTCAGCGACGAGAGAATGCTTTCGACATTGTAGTAGAGCAGTATTTTTACAACACAAACGAGTGCTCATATTTATCTCTGGTTAACTTCCTAATTAGGAATCTTCACTTAATGAAATCTGAAGTCGAATTTTAAAGCAAGTGATTTTTGTAGTTTTTATGAATTTCTAATGTAAGAAACATCCTCCCCCTAGCTATCATATGAAATGGGTGGAAAGGACGAAATTCAATTCGTAGTTACTTCCGGAAATTCTGTTAATATGCTTTTGAACTTTCTTGATTTTTTCAACATCTGTCCAATAACGTATTTTCCAAGTAAAATCGCTGTTTTATGATGTGAAATTGTAATGCTTTCTCATAAAACATATTCTTTTAGTTGTTTTCTTCTAATCTGTTATTTGAGCTAAACGAAGGATTGCTTGAGCAAGATTTTCTTTTGAAAGCATTTCGATGTTGCCATTGGTGTAAGTTAGATAGCTTTTGTTAAAACACATGAGCCTCCAATTATGGTGGGCTCGAGGGTGATTTATCTGTGCAGGTGGATTAAATACCCATTTTGTAAACTTTAATTTCTTTTGGAATCCATCTAAACAACTGCTTGAAACTAGTCCAGCAGGGCCAGGATATACCGAGTCCTCTTCAACTCCTGTAATGATACAGGTGCTCTTTTGTAAATTTAGGTAATCTGCTACGGCACATCGATTAAAAAAAGATGTAATTTCTCGGTCGACATAGAAAGTCAATCCACTCAATTTTGCGATGACATAAAGTAATTTTCCAAACCAATAATGACGGCTTGCTTCATAAATTGAAGAAGGACCCCTGTCAAAATGTAACATTGTAGGAAGCAGTTCTGGACCGCTGCATTTTAATAATGCCGCAAGGGTAAAGCACCCTGCTGATTGGGCAAATATTAAGTTAAATTTGCCAAAGTGTTCTTGCAATGTTTCAAGAGTGCGTTTCAAAGCTTTGCCACATGCCTCAAAACTTGATGGTTTATAGACGGTAGATGATTTAGACTCTGCTTCGATTGTCATTTCATAATGGCCAAAAATAAAAAATCGGCCAGGAGAGCTATTTTCTTGGCTAGCATGTGCCACAAGAAAGTCATAAAAAATGAAAAGATTGTTATCGAGCGTGGATAAACTTCCAGGTAACAAGAGGGCATTGAAAACACCTTCTTTTGGACATTCTTTAGTTTCGATCACCCGACAAACAGTTGTAATTTTTTTACCGTTTTTCGCCAGTATTATCACTGGCTGATCATAGATAACATATCTTTCTCTAATGATGTCTGCATATTCAAGATTTAAATCTTGTGGCTCTTGGCCAGTCCAAAATCGTTTGTAGTATGCTTCTTCATGTGCTAATTTTTTGGAATTTTTGTTTCCGTTGTTTTTAGCGCCCTTATCACGAAACCAATATAGCGGATAGTAAATGATATCTCTAATTAGCTTCCCAAGTATATTAACTCTTTTCTCCAACTCATGGCAGTTTTCTTGGGCTCGAGAAGAGACAAGAGGAACCATGGATTGAATTGGTAAATGTCCAGACATAATTTCCTTAAGAATTTAAAGAGGGTAAATGGAACTTCCCCCACCATCAATAACTAAATCGACACCAACGATATAAGAAGATTTTGATGATGCAAGAAATAGAGCAGCGTTGGCAACTTCAGAGGGTTCAGCAAATCTTTTTAAAGGAACTGTATTGGCTAATTCTTGAATTTTTTGCGGATAAGCTTTCTTTAGCTGATTAAAGATAGGGGTATTAGTATATCCAGGAGAAATAGCATTGACTCGTATTTTTCTTCCCACTAAGTCTGCTGCAAAACTACGCGCCAACATACTGACAGCAGCTTTTGTTGAGGAGTAAACGCTGTCATCACTAAACCCGACATGACACGCTGCCGATGATATTAAAATGATGGATGAATTGTCCATTAAGCTTGGCAGTGAACGTTGAACAGTGAAATAAACACCTTTGAGGTTTGTATCGACGATAGCATCAAAAAAGTCTTCGTTGACTTCCTCAAGAGCTTTTTTACCAGCTATTCCAGCACTGGCTATCAGTACGTCAATTTTACCAAAGACATGTTCAGTTTCTCGATATAATTTCTCAATATCCGCTATTTTCCGTACGTCGCCTTGAATAAAAATGGCTGTTTTAAGTTTTTTGCATTGGGCTTCTAATTTTGATGGATCAGCTCGATCAAAAATCACAATCTTAGCTCCATGCTCATCAAACTTTTGAGCAATGGCTTCTCCGATGCCGCTATTACCGCCAGTGATTACGACAACTTTATTGCGAAATTCATCCATATCAAGTCTCCCTACGCAGCAAAGGTTATATCATTTTTTCTGTCAGAATGTAAATCGTAGATTGTTTCAGACCAGACCAAGGAAATAAACAATGGATAGACTAGCAATACTTGCAAATGCAGAAAAAATGCAGGGAAATCAAAAATTTCAAAAGGATCACTCAGGTAATCCAAAAGGGAAAATAAAGGGCACTAGAAATAAGGCGACATTGGCTGCAGAAGAACTTTTGACTGGACAATTGGAAACTATCTGCCAAAGGTTAATTCAAGAAGCTTTATTAGGAAATATGCAGGCAATAAAAATGATTTTAGATCGCATTTTGCCTATAAAACGAGATCTTTCTGTTAAGATTGAAATTCCAGCTCTAAAAACCACGGCCGATGCTTTAGAATCAATGAGTGTGATTACTCAAGCTGTTATGAAGGGAGACATTTCTCCAAGTGAAGGAGAAGCACTATCCAGAATAGTTGATATCTATGTAAAAGCTATCGAAGTGCATGATCATGAAAAATGGTTAAACTTATTAGAGAAAAAGAATAAACCATGAAATCCTCTATCGAAAAAAGATTAAAAAAATTGGAAGATTCTTTAAATTATAAGCTTAAATGCGCTTTAGTTTTATGTGACGCTGAAATACTTCATTCCCATGACTTTTCATTTATTGAAGCTGATAATCTTATCCTTTTACCATATAAAAATGACGATGAACTAAATAAAAAAGATTCTTACACAATCAGATACTTTTAATCTCACTTTATATTGCGGCTATATACGCTTGATTTGGTGAGCTTCCTCTTTCGGGATAGACATATTTTAATATTCCATCTTTGACTAAGGGTGTTAAATATTTTCTGACTAAGTGTTTTTTATCTTTTCTACTGAGAAATTCTGCGATTTGTTGAGCCGTAAGAGGTTGCCAAGCGCAAAGATTGTAAATCATTGATTTAAGTTCTTCGCTTTTAGGTCGTTTTTTCAGTTCTTCAATTTTAAATTTTAAATCGACTGGAAGATTTTCATTTCTTGAAATCTCTGCTGGCTGGTGTGTTTTTAACTCAAGCTGGTGTGTTTCGTCCTTTAACTGGTGTGTTTTGCTTTCAGGCTGGTGTGTTTTATCTTCGCTTAGCGGTAATTTTTCATCTAAAACGGGCGTTTTTCTAGAAGCTTCGGTGTGAATAAGTAAGGTCACCAAAAAGAAACTATGATTTTCGTCGGTTTTAAATATTGGGGGCGGCGACCCGTTGGACTGCATTGCATTATGAATTTTAAGCACGCCTGTACAGCGCCCTTCTGTTAAATGGAGCTCCTTTAGAAAATCGCCTATTCGTCTGTTTCTGTAAGTTCTTACTCTCACAAATCCTTTATTTAAATCTTCAATTTTGAGTGGAGGCAAAGGTCCTGGAAATGACAAAACTTCAATTCGGTCATTATGAATGCTGATTTCAATCGGTTCTCTTTGAGCATAGTCTTTATGATAAATAGCATTTGCCAACACTTCCTCTAAAGCCTCATAGGGGTAGTTATAAAAGCGATCTGCCTCCGCTCTATCTGGACGTTTGCGTACCTCTTCTTTTATTAACATTGACTGGATATAGCGCAAGGCCTCTTTCAATTGAATGTGAATAGGGCCTTTAAAAATCTTTTCTGAAAAGCTATTTCCGATTTCATCATGAAAATCGACAATATCTATTTGAGCACACGGGAAAAATCTCTCAGGCTGATTATTGAACATCATTAAGCCAATATTTAATGGCTTTAAATATTCGTCTGGGCCTTGAGCAATTTGCATTTGTCTGCAAAGATGGGGAAAAGGTATTTTATCCACTTCGGAGAGAAGATCACTTTTGATTTCACGAAGAAAGTCTTTGATTAACCCTATATTTAGATCCGTGAGCTGAGCTTGATGACAAATGCGATCGTCAAAAGGCACTTGATTTGAAAGTTCATGAAGTTTTTGAATATCACTTGTTTGAGCTTTCACCGTCGAAGAGTTTCGTCTAATAAAGTAAGCATAAGGTGCATTTTTTGCTAATGCCTCTGGAGCTTGGTAGGGTCTTGTTTGACCGCCTGGACACCAAATGACAAGAATCATTTTTTCTTGAAATACGGTGGGAGATACGACAGGATGATAATGAGGTCGAATTCTATTACCAAGCTCTAAGATTTCCTTTTGAATTGCGTCTATTGTATTTGGCGCCAAGCCAATTGGAGGGGAAATTGGTTGTCCATTAGATTCCTGTACGCCGATGATAAGATAACCGCCGCCCCAATTGTTGATATCGTTCGCAAATGCAGAGACAGTCCGCAGAAAACCCTCGGGATTCCAACCTTCTTTGAATTCCAAACGCTCCCATTCGACAATCTGTCCTTTGAGTAGTTCATTAATATTGATTGGAAGAGCTGTCATTTCATTACCTTTGAAATCAACTTACTTTGATTAGAGTTTTTCTTCTTGAAAGTTAAAAAGAGTTTTTGAAGCTTTTGATAGGCTAATGGTGAGGGTTTTGCTTTTTGATTTTCCCATCGATTTACGGTGGGAAAAGAAACACCCAGTTTTGCAGCAAACTGCTCTTGGGTTAAGCCCATTTCAAGTCTGATTTCCCGTACTTTAAGAGATATTTCTTCTTCACAGTTTAACATAACAGATTGATCTTTTCCTTGATTTCTTCGGTCTTATCGATATATCATGCTTTATAAATAATGATATATTTACCAGCAAGAGAAATTTGTTAATGAATGAATTTATCACAGATGCCCGCTTATTAGAAATTTTGCTGGAAAACAATTTTAATCAGACGGCTTCAGCACGTTTTCTAGCAAACACCTTCGGTAAGGACTCAGATACCTATGAAAAATTCAGATACCACATCAAAAAGCGCATCGATTCATGTGAATTCATTAACGAAGCAAATAAACGATACAAAGCAGAAAAAGACAAAGAAAACTTTGACAAACTTCACCCTTTAATTAAACAACAGTTTTGTAAAATTAGAAATAAAGGAATTGAATTGCGAGGTTTAACTCCGGGTGCTCACACTTTGATTCAATTTATCTGTTGTAATTGTGGAGAAGTCTTTTCAAGCAAGGTAAAAGATCTCCAAAACAATCTTGAGCGCGCAAAAAATAAAGAGGTGACTGGTTGTCCCTATTGCGCAAATAAAGCGGTTAATAAATCTAACAGCTTTGGAGCTTGTTATCCTGAATTAGCAAAATATTGGGATTACAAAAAAAACATAGATGTAACCCCGTTTGACGTATTCCCAGGACGAGATGAAAAATTTTATTTTACATGTGAGTTCGGGCATTCATTTAACGCTCTACTTTATAATGTTACAAATAAAAGACGTCCAAGATGGTGTCCAGACTGTAAATTAAAAGGAACATCTTACTTAGAAATAGTGCTTTATTGGGAGCTCCAGTATTTATTTGGAGATGTTGTCATTTGGAATAAAATTTCAAAAACCGGAAAGCAAAACTATGGCGTCGAGTGCGATATCCTATTAATGCACCTCACCGCGGGGACGATTTGTATTGAGCTTGATAGTAGATACCACCTTTCGGAAGCAAGTATTCGTAGGGATCAAAAAAAAAATGAAAAACTACAAAATCAAGGAGTAAAAGTCATTCGTCTTAGACATGAAAGTCTAATAGCGCTTTCTTCATCTGATGTTTTTTTTAAAGATAATGATGACTACAAAAAAATAACATCAAACCTCTTTCTAGCTCTCTTAAAAATATCTGGTTTTCAATCTCAAGACCTTAAGAATGTGAAAGCATATATAGATTTTCCACATTTAGTTAATTTAGACAAAATTAGAGAGAGTCATAAACATCTTTTGCAGGGATCATATGACAATCTTCTTTTAGATGTGAGACCAGATTTAAAAGAATATTGGGATGAGAAAAAAAATCACCCATATTCCCCTAAATATTTTACAGCAGGCGTGCATTTTGAGGCACATTGGAAATGCCCAATATGCGGGACAGAAGACCAAGTTTCCGTTAAAGACATGGTAAAACGTAAAAATTCTTGTATTACTTGCTACGAAAAAACAAGAAAAACTGCAGAATATCAAGACTCAGTTTATAATTTATTTCCTGAATTATTAAAATTGTGGGATTCAGAAAAAAATCAAAAAATTGGTCTGGACCCCACTAAAATTAATCCATGGTCAGAAATTGAAGCGTTTTGGGTCTGTTCTTTAGGTCACCCTTATACTGCTTCCATCAAAAGCATCTCCGATGCACATAAATCCGGAAATTCAGGTTGTCCTGCATGTAAATATAATCAAAACTTAATCGACATTGATGGAACTTATGTATCAGCCGCAGGCTTAATTAAAAAAATTAAAAGTGAAAACAAAAAAAATAACATTCATATGAATTCAACAATTTTATTGGTTCAAAGAGGGTTCACATCGCTACACTGCCGCGCTTTTGCGCTTCTCTCTCGAGAAGACAAATTAGTGGCAGATCTTTTAACAAAAGAGGCTCCAGCAATTCGTCTAGAGGAATATTTAAAAAAAACAATCCTCGGGATATTCTCAGAAAGAATCGAGCCGGAATTGCATCGACTGGAAAGGGCTATTAGACAGTGCAATGGTAATGTAAGTCGTGCAGAAAAACTGTTAGGACTTCGTAAATCTTATATTAATGATTACTGCAGGAAAAAAGGTGTCAAAATTCCAAAATAAACTTACGAGTTATGGATAATACCCCAAATTAATTTAAGGAAACATACTGTAAATAGTAGGTTGAAAAATTTGCCATATTGCATGTAAAGAGCTAATTCCACTTAGTATTTCTTGTGTATTTTTTAATAGGGTTTTTATCACTGTAAATCGTCGCTTATCTTTTGGTGTACGTACTTCATCTGATATTGCGCTCATTAATTCTAGAATGGCTTCTTTTTGTTCATTCGATGCTTCAGTCGATCTTAGAACTGCTTCAGTAAAACTTTTCAGAGCTTCTTGGAAAGATTGAATGGCAGGGTCCTTGCTAGTCATGCTGAGAGTAGCGTCAATATTTTCAACAGATCCCCCAATGGATCCTGTATTAATAAGGCCGATGGCACTTTTTTCAATTTTAATATTATTCAACGTAAATTCTCCTATTACGGTTGTGGGTTTAGGAGGAGCAACTTGGTACCTACCAAAAAAACCTCTTTGCATTCCAGAAGCATCTTCCATTTCAGTTAAAGCAAAATTAATACCCCTAATATTTCTTTCTTCCATTTCGCCAAGGGTTTTTTGATGTAATGTCCAGCACTTTTGACATAGCGGATGTCGAATGTCAGTCCAACCCCCATAAAGGAAAAAAGGACCGTTACATTGCGAGCACTTTAGATCTTTCCACGGTTGGTCTTCAAGGGGGTTCAAGTGTACTACTTCCTTAGCCTGTTTGATTGTTGTATGCATGAAGAGTCGTTGTTGAAGAACATAAGGGATTTCATCCAATCAATACTTTTCCTATCTTTAAAGTTAATATGGCCTTATTTTCGAGGAGCCATCCGCCACATATCCGCCACACGAGCCTAAATGCACAAAGGGCAATCTCAACGAGATTGCCCTTAAGTGACTTAAAGAAAAGAATCTGAGTGAGAGGATTCGAACCTCCGACCCCTTGCACCCCATGCAAGTGCGCTAGCCAAGCTGCGCTACACCCAGGTAAAAAACTAGTTTGAATACTGCTGAGCGAGTTGCATTCCTTCGAATTGGAACTCTGCTCGCTGAATCTGTTTGACGGCAAGCTTTGCGCATGCTTCTACAATAATTTCTAAAGGATCGCCGAGGTCAACTTCTGCAGATGAGGTATCTACAGAAATGGAGGCGCTGAAAGTTGTCCCTTCGCGGATTCCGCTGACGCGGAAGTTTACAAAAAGGCCTTCTTTTTTCTTCGACACACTTATAAAACGTATCAGGTTGTTCTCTGCAAGATTTTTCAGTGCCATAATCTGTGTCGATCCTTAATTGATGCATTAATATTATGCACAGGATACTATTGGAGTCAATCCAAAATAAATAATCGCTACATATGTTTAATCTTGAACCTTCCTGGAAAGATGAGCTGAAGCAAGAACTCATCAAACCCTATATCTCTAAGCTCTCGGATTTTATCGAAAGAGAAAATCAGCAACCTACACCTATCTATCCGCCGCGGGATTTAGTTTTTAATGCGTTTTGGCATACTCCCTACGATGAGGTTTCTGTAGTAATTGTGGGCCAAGATCCTTACCACGGACAGGGGCAAGCGCATGGTCTGAGCTTTAGTGTCCCTCAAGGTGTTCCACAGCCGCCTTCTTTACGCAATATTTTCAAGGAAATTAAAAGCGATCTGGACATAGCTCCTCCCGATCATGGTTGTTTGATCCCTTGGGCAGACCAAGGTGTTTTTTTGTTAAATGCCCTTTTAACGGTACGTGCAAAACAACCGTTATCCCATCAAAACCAAGGATGGGAACAGTTTACAGATGCTGTCATCCTGGCACTTGCAAAAAGGGAAAAGCCTATCGTATTTATGCTTTGGGGTTCGCATGCACAAAAAAAACTTCAGGGCATTTTGCAAGATGCACAATATAGCCGCCACCTTGTCCTAAAGGCACCGCATCCGTCGCCTTTTTCCGCTTACACAGGCTTTTTTGGCTGCGGTCATTTTTCAAAGGCGAATCAATTTATCATCGATACACAGCAAAAATCGATTGACTGGAAAATTTAAAGGGTTTTACCTAAGTCTAGGCCTTTAAAGATTTTTCTTTGAGACTCAAAACGGAAAATTTTTCCGTACGTCGAACGAGTTTTTAGACATGGCATTTGTCTTGCATACTTATGACAGGGAGTTACAGGTATGAAAGTATCCACAGAACATCTTATACAACAAGAAGAAGAGGGTTTAAATCAAGGAACCCGTGTGCATGTGAAGAAGTCGCTGTCTTCGCATATGCCTGCCAATCCGCGTGCTGCAAGGCATGACACGTCGTTAAACACTTTAACACGTCATTATTCTTCCCAAAGAGGGCATATCCAATCAGAGTTGGAAGCGCCGGAAATTCACGCGAAGCGTGAAGCTGCAATGCGCGATGCCCAAGAGAACTATGAAATCATGATGGAGTTCTACAAGGAACTTAGTGATGCTTTCAGTAAGATTATTGGGGAAGACCCATCCGTTGTTTCAGAGCGTCGATAAAGCGGAAGATGGTGTAATCTTCGTAAAGATTGATGTTTGCTAATCTTTGCAGCTGTCCACTAGGACCTTCCGACCATTTCTGTCTTCGCGGCATTTTTCGCTCTTCAAAGAACTTTCTATCTCTGCTCCAATAGTGATTGATGCGGAGTTTATTCACGATAATATAGGGACTATGTGAATGTTTGACGTGGTTGAAGTCTTGACCTACTGCGTAATAGGGGTGTTTGTACTCAACAAAATGGGGATCCTTCATCGAAGAGACTCTTTCAGGGCGTACGATGGATTTGATGAAGGCATTTTCTCCATACGCGGGGTCTGCTTGCCGGACGAGTACTTCGATCATTAATTTATTCGGGGGGACAACATCCACATCAGAAGTTCCGAAAAGCTGCCAGTGGGCGACTACACCTCCGAACTGCTCGAAATCGCGGAGATAAGCGACCATATTGGGAGCAATGGCAGGGAAAAGGAATTCATCCGTATCTAAAATCGCCAGCCATTTTACTTTATCTTTTTTAGCTTGCTTGATGGCATCTAAGTAAGCGCTTGTCTGTATTCTGGTCCAATCTGTCACATCTGTAGCCGCGTATGGCCATTGTGTAAGGACGACTTCTTTGGTAGCGATATAGGGCCGCAGTATTTCTAGATAATTGTCGTCGCTGAGATTGTTATATAGATATATCCTCGTCGCTCCCATCAGCTTATGAAATTCAATCCATTCTTTTAGAAAGCGGGCTTCGCTTTGAAAAATGGCACAGACTGCAAACGGGTGCTGATAGTTTTTTTTTGCTTCAAGGGGAGCTTGGATAAAAAATAGGGCAAAAACAATGAGTGAATAAAAAAAGCGAGTCATAATTTACCTCGAAAGGAAAACTATACTCGCTCAATAATTATTTATAAACCCTGCTTGCGGCCCTTTTGAACTTAGGTTCGATGGGTAGCAAGCAGGAATGAAAAAAATATCCTGAGTTACATCAACTCAGGATATTCAGAGGGTAGTTTCATTTGAAGCTACCCTCTAACGTTTATTGTAGATGTACACTCGGTCGTTATTATCCATATCATCTAAAACTTGTCTCCAGTCCTCTGCGATTACAGCGAATTCTTCTAAGAGGACCTTAAGTTGTGCAGGGTGCATTCCTTCTAGTCTGCCTAGATAATGCAATGTAATGCGGTAATCCTCTTCATCAACATTGATATAGGTAGGAATGGATCCTTTTGGCAGGGCTTTTGACAGTGAGCTGCGCACGCTTGTAGGAATATACGAGCTTCCTTGGTAAATGGTTGTACTAAAGGAGAGTTTTGTGGACTGATCAATAGCACGCACCATCACTTCGCTGCCTGCTAAAGCAAATTCTACTATGGTTTGATTGTTCAATTGATTAAGAATTTTGTAGACTTCTTGATCTTTTACCATATTCCACCTACTCTTTACCCCTTGTTACTAACGTTTAGACACCTTTAGGCTTGTATATTGTAATTGCTTTTAATTTATAACTTTATTATAATAATAATCTAATTATTTTAATATATATTAAGGAAAGAATTTTAATTATGGTTAAAAATATTTTTAATTTACTAATTGTTTTACTGACATTTACTGGTTCTGTTTATGCGGATGAGCTTCCTAAAGATATTCCTACTGAAGTGGCGACAGATGCTGAACTTAAGGTCTTTTATGATGCTGTCCAAGATGAATTGGAACTTCAAGAAGGACGAATCGCCGCGTTAGCTGCCCAGCTTAGCGCACACCGTGAGATTCCAAGCGACATTATTTTCGCACAGTATAAATTGGCAATCTCCATGTTGGATGTTAAAGAAACGCTGGCCGGAAACTTCTATCATTCAACTTGCTTGAACTATGATCACTTCCGTCAGAGTTTTCTAAAAATTTTGTGTAAGGAAGTGATTACTCACATTGACCTTCTGGAACTGCAGATGCTGGCAAATATATACCGTAAAAAGGACTAGGCTTTTCTTAGCATCCTGCCATAAAGGATGCTTCCTTCATAAAGGAAGCAAAGAGGAAGTGCTATCAGGAATTGGGTAAACACGTCGGGCGGGGTGAGGACGGCAGCAATAACGAAAGCTGCAACGATCGCATGGCGTCTGTAATGTCTAAGTGTCGTAGGGGAAATAATTTCCAAGTGCACAGCAAAGAATAAGCACGCCCCTAATTCAAATGCTATGCAACAGGCAAGTATCAGCATCAACGTATAGTCAATATACCTTTCAAAGCTCCAAAAGTTTTCTCCTAAGCTCGCATTAAACCAAAGAAGGTATTGGTTTGCTGCAGGGATAAGCATATAAATTGCTGCCACTATTCCAGCTAGGACGCATAAAAAGATAACTATTGCAAAAGCTAGGAGTGGGTATTTTTTCTGTGCTGCCAAGGCGGGGGAGATAAACTGATAGAGAAAATATCCCCAAAAGGGAGCGCTAAAGAGCACGGCCGTCCAAAAGGTAATCTTTAAGATCACAAAAAAACCTTCTGCTGGGCTGAGAAAAACTAAGTTGATGTCCGGTATACGTTGGGCGACGATAAGCTGTTCTCCGGGTGGAATAACAAATCCTTGGGGTGTTTTTACTGTTGGCTTGTCCCACCACAATCCTACTTCTTTACAGTCTTCACAATCATAAGTGATCGGAGCACTGGTATAATTGGTAATGGTATAGGTTTTTAAGGCGTGCTTCGTGAGAGTTGTCTGCGATGTCAATACGGATTGGGAAAACGGTTGCTTAAGTAGTTGTAATACAGTCTCATAAAAGAAAATGAGGA